>CAYFGW010000037.1:0-24756 GCA_964342365.1 uncultured Candidatus Sericytochromatia bacterium
GATTTACACGGTATGAACACCCTGGAAGCCATTCCGGTGCTGGAAAAGCATCTGGATATGGCCTATCATGCCGGAGAAAAGCAGCTGCGCGTGGTGCACGGCAAAGGCACCAATACTCTGCACCGGGCGGTCCACGAGCATTTAGAGTATTTGATCATTCACGATCGATATGCGGCATCTTATCGGATGGGGTACCCCGGAGAAGGGGATTCCGGGGTGACGGTGGTGACCTTAAAAACCTGACGGGGGGCGTTATGTATTACAGGGGTTTGCTCTTTTTGAGTGTTGCAAGCATGTGCTTTATGGGGTGTCTTTCTGAGGTATGGGCTCAGTGGAAGCATCGCCCAATTTTAAGCCCTTTACCTCCGGCAGAAGAAGCGAGATTCAAGGGAATCTTTGAATTGGAACAGCAGACCCCCACCACCCTTGAAGAATTTAAAAAGCTCGAAGCACAGGGTGCCAACGTGGTTTTGAGCAAACATATGCAAAGGGCTTGCCTTGCAGGAAATCTAACACTGGTAAAGTGGCTAAGACAAAAAGGCGTTAGTTTTGATCCTGAGTTTGACAGGCATGGCTACCTGGGTGCAGCTCTTCAGAGCGGCAATATAGAACTTATTCAGTGGCTACTTTCTGAGGGCATGATTTTAGAAGCCGAAAACGCTGTTTCCTACTTTGGAAATGCTGCTCACATTAAAACAGTAAAATGGTTGATGCAAAAAAGAATTCCGTTACCTGAAGGAACCTCCGAACGCTACGATATCCTTCACCAGCATTTAGAATCCGGTCATCTGGAAGTCATTCAATGGTTGATTGAACAAAAATCGTGGCAGTTGAACCCGGATATTTCAACCTACAATTCAGAAGCTTACTCACGCCCTGTTCTTCTGAGTGCCAGCAAAAGTGGCAACAGAGCCTTGATGCACTGGCTCTTTAAACAGGGTTATTTATTAAATAACACCTTACTCAGGGAGCAAGCTCTAGCTTATGCCGTGGAGTCGAGAGATCTTGATTTTGTGAAGTGGATGTACAAACAGGGAGCTGGAATAAATCCTTCAAATGATTATGTTCAGGATCTACCTTCAGGTCATTACGTAACTGAACGCTGGAACACTAACAAGCGTGGAGGATATCCTGTAGGAGCTCTGGCAAATGTGGCAATCACAAATATTAAAGTTACCCCCTTATTGAGAGCTATAGAAACGAATCAGATTGATACCATGCGTTGGCTGATTGAAAACGGTGCAGACACACAAGTTAAACAGTTCAACTCTCTTATGAGATATGGATATGAGCATGAGCCTCTTAACTTAATGGAGTATGCTTGCGCTATGGATCACATGGAATTAGTTAGTACCTTGCATGATCTCACTTTTTTAAAGCCTTGTGAACATGCGCCAGACTTCCTGTTTTTGTTACCCCATGGCTATATTATTAGCCCAGAATATAACTCTCGAATTCTATATTATGAAAACCATATTTTTGCCAGATATCCCACTGCTGCACAAGTTTATTTAATGGAGCAAGCCGTCAGGGGAGAAAACGTAACGCTTATCAAATATTTACACGCAAAAGGTGTTCCTCTGACACTTACGGGTAAGTATGGTGTCTCATTATTTTACACAGCCCTTGAAACAAGGAATAAAAATCTTATTGCTTACTTTCTGGAACAGGGTTTGGATATTGACGCCAAGCATTTTAACGGTAATTCTGCTCTGGATAGCGCTGTTGAAAACGCAGATTTAAACCAAGTGAAATTCCTGCTCAGTCTGGGAGCGAAGGTTACTGACTCACAAATTGAGTGCGCTATTAAAGATAAATCCCTGGCTGCCCTGTTAAAAACACATGCCGAAAGACAGCTAATGAAATGAAGCGCCAGATACGAACTCTAACTTTATTACTTGGTGTAGCTACTTTTTCAAACCCTTTGCTCGCGAAAGCACACTGGCAACACCACAACAACAATGCAATTTCAACCAAACCTATCGATGAGACTGGTTTTACACGCTTATTTGAACACGAAAGTAAGCGTATAAGCACTCTGAAAGAATATAAAGCCCTCAGTAAACAAGGAGCCCACCTTTTAACGCAAAAACACATGCGTTCTGCAAATCGTTCAGGTAATTTGCCCCTGGTGAAATGGTTGTATAAAGAAGGGGTCGGACTTTTTGTGGAAGCTCCACATAATGAAAGTTTTAAACAGGCACTTCAAAGTGGAGATATGGAAGTACTTCAATGGTGGCTTAAACAGGGAATTTCTCTTCAACACCAACACGCCCCAGCATTCTTTTACACACCTCACATTCACGTAGCGAAGTGGGCCTTACAAAATGGCGTTGTGCCCCCGAAAGATTTAGAGGAAAGAAAGTCTATTATCCAGAGCCTTGTTTTTTCTGGAAATCTCTCTATGTTGAAATGGCTGGTAAACCAACAAAACTGGAAAATTCCACAAATGACACAGGACAATTTCTGGTGGACAGGTTCATTACAAAGTGCGGCAATCTCTAGCGGGCGGCGTAGCGTAATTGAATGGCTAGAGAAAAAAGGCTTACCCTTCAATACCTCTGAGATTCAAAACAACATCCTTTCTGACGCAGCCGCACTAGGTGATCTAGATTTTGTGAAATGGTTATACGCAAAAGGAGCCAAAATCAATCCAGTATATACAGAAAGCGTGAGAACAGATCATATATTCCCAGATCCCTCAAGAGCATTGAAGGATGAAACTTACATGGGTCCAGCAGCAGTTGTTCCGCCCAGCCGATATGTAACCCCTTTACTGAACGCGATTGAATACAACCACATTGACATTACACAATGGCTTATATCAAAAGGGGCCAATGTCCATGTAAAGCAAGTTGATCCACAGTTTGGACATAGCACGGGTCAGGATATTGATTTGGTAACCTATGCTTGCTGGAGAGGATATACCGAATTGGCAAAAGCCCTCAAACAATATGTTGATTCTGAAACAAAAATATGCAAACCCTACGCCCGAAATTCACAACAATTGTTTAATGAAATTGAGAGCAGTTACGGCATAAGCAAACCATTTTATGGGAAAGAAAGTCTGAGGGTGCAAAAGCGTATTCAAACGGGTTATCCTTACTTACTCAGCACAGATTTGCTTCATAGAGCCGTAGCCGATGAAAATTTGTCGTTCATTAAATATTTGATGGCTAAAGATTTTCCACTCTACACAAGCTTTGATACCCAAGCAGCATTACACACAGCAGCCCGTACCGGCAACAGAAAAATCATAGCTTACTTTTTGAGTCTGGGGATGGACATCAATATAGAAAATCCTTATCACGAAACGCCTCTGTCTTTTGCCATAGAAACCGGAGATATAGACAGTGTCAGGTTTCTGATACAAGAAGGGGCAAAGGTAAATCAAGCTATGATATATCGTGCAAAAGACAACGGCTATTCACAAATACAAGAGATTCTACAAACCGAGAAAGACAAGCAACGTTCATGACAAGCCGGATAATCGCCCTACTTATCTTTTTATGTTGGACACCCGCAGCATTTGCCCAATGGAAGCACCCGTTGGGCTTTCAACCCGATGAACGCATAGAAAAAGCTTGTGCCAAACAATTTGCGCTGGACTCAGCAGGCTTAGACGGGAAAACCCGCGTGGAAAGAGCCATTGAAAAAGGTTCTCTCGAAGAGCTGATTGCTCTTGAAAAAGCCGGGGCCTATATCCCACTTCAAAGAAGCCTGCTTAAGTCTAACCGTCTGGGTCACTACGATATTTTTCTTTGGTTAGTCAGAATGGGCGCACAGCATGAATACCTATTTGAACAACACAATTTACTTGAAATCACGTTTTCTGAAGCCATCGCCTCTGGTAACACAAATCTTGTGAAATGGTGGCTCGAAAGAGCGCCAGCCCTTAGAAGCAGTAAGTATCACAAGGTTTCAAATTATTATGATCAGGCATGTGGCAGTGGCAACCTGAAAATGCTTGAGCTTGTTCAAAAGACATTTCGGTTTTCTAGAAAAGAAGAAGATATTTCGTTGCTCTTTTTGTTCATTTCAGGTGGACATCAGAAAAAATTTCAAGAACAATATACGAAAGTACGACACAAACTCACAAACGACATTAAAGTTCAACTTTTTTCAGAAGCTATACGTAAAAATAATTTAGTGTCTGCAAAATGGATAGCCACCAAAGCAAATATATTTAGTCTCCTCTCTAAAAGGGATTCTTTTTTCCTAATGAATGAAGCAGTTACTACAGACAACCCAAATTTAATAGCGTGGCTCTATAGTCAGGGATTCAGCATAGAAAGCATACGGCCAGAACGCTTTTCAGAAAAAAACATGAGTGTTGTTGTTCAGGGTGTTCCCTTAGCAGAAACTTATCTCGGTTTAGCCCTCGATCAGGGAAAATGCGAAGTGGCCCATTGGCTATACAGAAAAGGGCTGCGCGTTTCAAATTCTACCGATGCAAACTGGGCTTCAGCTATTTACAGTCCATGCAACCAATCACAAAAGTTTGCCCCTCATTCAGTACCACTTGATGCTCCCTGTTTACCCAACCGGTGGTGGCTTACAGATATTTCCAGTCAAGTATTCTTCGAAAAATATAATTGTGTTCAATATTTGGTTCAAAACGGATATCCGGCATATCTTCAAGACGACTTGGGAGGAAGAAATATTGTTTTTGACGCTATTAACCGTGAGTATTTGCCTCTCCTACAATATCTTCACTACCGACAGGTCCCTCTCAATATCACTAGTGATTATGGTGAGAGCACTTTGGAAGCAGCCCGGGCACACGGTTACGACGAAATTGTGCGGTATCTCTTAGAAGTTCGGTAACACCCCCTGCTATAATTGTTAAAAAATATTAAGCAGGCAATACCATGTCCAACACCTTGAGGGCCGTTTGTATTTTCTTTGGGGTCACCCTGAGCGTGTTTTTATCGCTGAGCACCTGGTACTGGATTGGCTTCAAGGAGCCCGCCGTCAACGCACTGGCCCCTTTACAAAAAGCCACGCCCACCCTGAGCCGCATGTTTCAGGAGCATGAGGATGAATCCGCGGAGCAAATTTTAAGCAAAGTTCCCTTTGATGTGATTGTGAGCGACGCCGGCGGTGTAGCCATTACCAGCAATTTGTCCCGCAATCCCCGGCAGCGTAAGCGGCAGGGTGAGTTTGTGCTCAAAAATGAAGATTTGCCCTTTTTGAAGCAGGGGGACTACCGCTATTATTACCGGGCCCCCGTGGACTGGATCGATTTACACCTGCTGTTTCCCCTGATTTTTGGCCTTTTGCTGGGACTCATTGCCACGGTCTGGGATTATCTACAGCGAGAACACCTCAACGATCAAACCGACGCCCTGATTTTAATGAGCCAGCAGCAGCACGATGAAGACGCCCAGCACGAAAGGGTCAAAGCCTTACAACAGGAAAATAAACAGCTCAAACAAAAGCTGAAAACCCGCACCATTGAGCCCCGTAAAAATTCCTCAGCGGCCCTGGCGGACTTTGACAAATTGCAAGAGGCTCTACAACGGGTCAAAGAACAAAATCTGGCCCTGAAAAAAAATCTGAACCAGCGAAAACAGGGCGAAGACAGTACCGCCCTGAATGCCCAGCTGACCGAACTCAGTGAAACCCTGGCCACCACGCAGGATTACGAGCAGGCCATGCGCCAGCAAATTGTGGAATACGAAGAACAGCTCCACCTGATGTATGCCCACCAGAAAAACCTACAAAACGAACTGGACACCATTAAAGAACAGGAAGAAACCGCCCGGGAACGTATTCACGATTTGCACCGTTTGGAACGGGAACACGAGGGTTTGCGCCGTGAGAACGACAAATTGCTCAAAAAAGAAGAGGCCTGGAAAAAAGAAAAAGTGCGCGTGCTGTCCGTGGCCCACGGCAAGGAAGAACAGAATAAAAAGCTGCGCGAAAACCTGAAAGATGCCCGCCTGAAGCTGCGGGATTTGTCGGTGAAATATAAAAAGCTCACGGAAAAGGTGGCTCACCTGCCCGCCGATTTGCAAGAAGCGCAGCAAATGATTGACGAACTTATTAATGCCAAGGACCTGGCAGAACAGGCCAACGTGGATCTGAGTTTGGACAAGGCAGAACGCAGTGCGGAAGTCAAACGCCTGCACAAAGAGCTGCGTGCCCGCTCTGACCGCTTAAAGCAGGCCCAGCGTATGATTGAGGAACTGGCCGAAAACTTAAAAACGTACCAGCGCGAAATGGCGGAACTCAGCGCCACCCTGGAAGACAAAATGCTGGATCTGGAGTACGCACAGGATCTGCACGACGAAGATCAGCAGGTGCTCACCGAAATCACCCAGGAGCGAGATCTCCTCAAATTAGAAATGGAACAGCTTAAAGAAAGCCTCGACAACCTGCGCGACGATAAAGCCCGACTGGCCTTTGAAAACCAGAACCTGGAAACCCAGCTGGCAGATATGGACGTGGAGAAATACCAGCTGGAAATCGATCAGCTCAGGCAGTCTTTGCAGCTCATGGGCAATCAGCAGCAGCGCCGGGCTCAGGTGGTGGAAGAACTCAAAGACAAACTCAAACAGGGTGAGCAATTGTACAATAAGCTCAAAAGCCACAGCGAAGGTCAGTCCCGAGAAATGGCTGGACTGCGTCAGGAGATTGATCGCTACCGTTCAGAGGTTGCTATTCTGGAAGAAAAAATCTTTGAGCTGGAAAACGCTCAATACGGCGGAAAATAGCGTCTGAAGCCGTGAACGAGCACGCAAATCAGGAAAAAGACGTTACGCAACACCACACCGGGCAAATTAACGCCCAGCTCTTTTTTAGGCGCATCCTCATCCAGGGACTCTGTCAGACGGGCCGCCAGCTGGCGTTGCCATTTAACGCTACGGGGCCACTCCATCAGGCCCTCTACCCAGTCCGTGGGCAAATCGTCGTAGCCCACCCTTGCTCCCATAATCGCCCCCATAATAGCAGCGGTGGTATCCGTATCTCCTCCAGCATGAACGGTCTCTAAGAGCGCTAAGCGAAAGTTATCCTGATGGGTCAGCCAGATATGAATGACGGCGGGAACGGTGTGTTCAATATATCCGCTAATGCCGTCACCACATTTTAAGCGAATTAAAAACTCCCGCAGGCTTTCTTTTTTTTGTACCGAACGGGTGGTTTTTCGCATGAGCACAATAAAATTACTGTCGTCATTGCGACAGGCTTCTTTAACATACTCATAATACTGTTCAGGGTCCACTCGCTGATAGCGCGACCCCAATGAGGCCGCCAGGGCCACCGCCATGGCGCCGTACTCTGCGGCGGGGTCGGTGTGCGTCAGGCGCGTAATGGCTCTGACGTACTTACGCAGGGTTTGCAAATCCTGACCATACACAATACCCAGAATGGCACTACGCATGGCGGGGGCATTGCCCGCAGAAAACAAACCGCTGCGTTCAGGCGGAATGCCCAACCAGAGACGCAAACAGGCCTTAAGGGTGGTGGCCCCCAGCCCCGCAGGCAGTCCCAGCAACCAGAAGCGCAATTTCCAGCTAAAGCGCTGGCGCAGCTTCTCCGGGGTTTCTCGTGAAGAAATCAGGGCCTGGGTCAGCATCAGGGTATGCTCGCTGTCGTCAGAGGTCATGCCCCGATTTAAAAAGAAGTGATACTCTTCCAACCCCGGGAACATCCGCGACTGCCGGGAACGACTGAGCCCCTCCGCAGGCAGCCCCAGAGCATCGCCAATGGAGGTCCCCACCAGACAACCGGCGAGCGTATTTTCTAATGCTGAGGTCATGGAAAATACCTGATGTGATCGTCATTTGCTGCCAGCGCCTGATAACCGCGCTCGGAACTGTCTTCGGTCCACTTCAAAATTTCTGAAATGCGCCATACGGGAAAAGGATGGGAACTTTGAGAAGCCACAATCAGGGTCCACATTTTATCTAAAAAGTCTTCATCGTAAGCCCGATCAAAGTCACGGGCCTGCTCTAAATAAGCGTCCAGATTCAACTCATCATTGAGCACGCCGCCGGAGATTTTAATCAGCGCGTTCATCACCACTTCTCGATCCTGCACCACCAGCATGGCAGCGCGATCACAGCTTAACTCTGCTTTGTGACTCCACATCAGCAGCGCAATTTTGATGGGCAAACTGATGGTGCTCAAAATGGCTCCGGCGGGGGTGCGTCCCAGCGTGGTGCCCAACAACATAATCAGGGTATTGGCAGCGGCCTTATAGAGCAAATGCTCACAGTGAATGTGCCCCATTTCGTGAGCCAGCACCGCCAGCAGTTCTTCTTCGCTCAGACGTTCAATCAGCCCCGCATACACCACTACAAAAGGGTCATCTGTGCCGGTGGTAAAGGCATTAATGGCCAGACCTCCCATACTGCTAACGGACACATAAAGCTCCGGCTTTTTGAGCCCCAGGGTGTTGCACACCACCTGAAGTTTTTCGTCTAAGTGAGCATACTGATTGGGGCCCACCTTCACGCTATTGGCCTTAAACATAACGCGGTACATGCGCTCACTGGTAAAACTAATAAGCTTTTTGAGAATGGTGTCTACACCGGGTACGGCCCGCAGGGTTTGTAAAGCCTGACGATCCAGTGGGTGAATGTAAGCGTCGGCGTCCACCTGTTTCCACTTTTTGTGGGCAGACTTTTCTAAGGGCAAGCGGCAGCGCCGGCAGGTACCCTGACCATCTTCTTCAAAATACGTATTGAGTTTATTGCAATAAGGACAGCGGACGCGATGACGTGTGGACATGGATTCAACCCTCGCTTTTTTGTTGTTTATACACCTGATGCAGGGCAGAAAAAATAAAGTCATCACCGGCCTGATACACACCCGCAGGGCGGCATTTTTCATAGGCACGGGTCACACTCAAATAACGCCGGGCTCGCGTTAAGCCCACATACACCAGCCGCAAACTTTCGGCTTCTTCCTGTAATTTTACCTGATCTAACATGGCGGGGTAAGGTGCCCCCGTTTGTAAACACTTCTGTAAAATACGTACCTCTGTATCGGGAAAATCAAAGGGTTTTCCCAGGTGAAACAGCGGCATTAAGACGCCGTCCCACTCCAAACCCTTTGCTTTATGCAGGGTCATGACATGCAGTGTTCCTTTGTCCGTGAGGTTGTCTTTGGCGGTTTCGGGGACGAGAACCTGGCGAATTTTACGGCTTCCGGCACGATCTAACCACTGACGAAAGCGCTCCAATTGTTGCACAGGGGCTTGTTGGGTCTGAAGCCACAACGCGTGCAACAGCCTGAGTTGGGTGCGTTGTTCTACATCTTCAAATAATTTCTCAGCGATCCATTCCAGTAAATCATCAATGGGATAGTGCAAGTGCTCCAGCAAAAAGCGCAGGGTTTTATTGATATGCACCAGACGGCGATACACCTCATCAGGGGCCGTGGGATGGTACAAGAGCCCTTCTGCCAAAGCCTCTAATTGCTCTGCCACGGACTGCTCCGGATGAATAAACAACCGCAAGGTGTGGCGATCCACGCCCAGCATTAGCATCACCTGCTGATAAAGGTGGTACTGATGAGGCTGCAAAAGATAGTCCAGCACGTGGCGCAAGGTATTCACCATATCTGACTGGAAAAAATGGTCTGCCCGGTCATGATGGAGCGTAGAGGGCAAGCCCGCTTTGATAAACTGCTCATGAAACCACTGGCAGTTCAGGTTGGTGCGACACAACACGCCCACACTCTGCTCGGCTTCTAACAGGCTTCGGGCCGCCTGCAGCACCGCCTGCACTTCGTCTTGTAAATGCTGATAAGCCTTGATCCAGATCCAGCCGGGTTCGGGATTCTTAAAGCCTGCCTGCAAAAGCACGTTCGAAGGAAAAGCCTCAGGAAACTGCTGCTGATAGGCATTGGCCAGTGCCATCACGGGGGCTGAAGAACGATTGCTCTGGGCCATGGGAAAAAAGCGCTGCGTCTCCGCGAAGCCCTGAAGTTCTTTAAAGTCTGCGCCACTAAAGCCATAAATACTCTGATTGGGGTCCCCCACCCGCAACCAGTTGCCCGTTTCGCCACAAATGAGAGCCAACAGCTCGCTCTGACGGGTGTTGGAGTCCTGCGCTTCATCCTCCAAGATATGGGTGTAGCGTCGCTGCAGTTGATGAAGCACTTCCGTATTCTGCCGCAGCAGCTCACAGGTGGCCACAATCATCAAGTCATAATCCAGCAGATCCGCCGCTGCCAGCGCCTCGTCATAGCGGGCGAGAATATCCGGCAGCTCAAACAAGAGTTCACTGTGTTCTGAATCCAATCCCACCTGGGCTTTTAGCGCATCGATATCTACGGGCATTCGCTCATAGGGGCGCTGACGGTGGGCGGGAATCAGACTGTCTGCCACCAGACGGGTATAGTCAAAGTCGCTACTCCAGAGGTTCTTATCGCTCAGAATGGTGTCCAGAATGCTGTAGCGCCGTTCGTCACTGGCCACCTGTCGGTCACTGTAGCTGGCGTCAAGCTGACGTAGTAGGCGATTGCAAAAGCTGTGAATGGTGGAAAAAGTGGGTAAACTTTCGCGACTGTCTAACAACGGGCGCGTGCGGGTTTCGAACTCGCGGGCGGCGTTTTCCGTAAAGGTAAGCACCAGAATCCGCTGTCCTTTGACGTGATCCTGCTCAATCCAGTGGGAGATCAAGCGAGAAATTAAAGTGGTTTTTCCGGCGCCGGGTGCGGCCAACACGGCGGCTTTACCGGCGGTGTACTGATCCTGAATGGCCTGCTGATCGGGCATCAATTGAAAAGGCATAACAAGTCCTAGTAGGCGACGCTAGGGCCACCACCACCGGCATCCAGTTGTTCGCGATCGTCATCACTCATGCCAAGTCCTGTGCCACCGCGATTGGATTTTTCATCTTCTTCACCGGGAGGCGCAATTTTACCACCGTTTTGCTTCATCAGATAGGCAATGATTTTTGCAATCGCCATAAAAAAGTCGGGGTGAATGAATTCGCCCAGTTCACAACTGCCATAAAGTCCGCGGGCCAGGGGCGGATCTTCAAAAATGGGGATATCGTGCTCTTTGGCCACTTCTTTAATGTAAATGGCCAGTTCGTCCCGGCCTTTGGCCACCACTTTGGGGGCAGCCATGCCGTCTTCGTATTTAATACCGATCGCGTAGTGGGTGGGGTTGGTGACCACCGCAGAAGAATCGGGCACCGCTTGTTGTACCTGCCCCATACTCATCTGGCGCATTTTTTGCTTTTGCTTACCCTTAATTAAAGGGTCACCCTCGGTCTGCTTGTATTCGTCTTTCACTTCCTGCTTGGACATGCGCAGGCCTTTTTCGAATTCCCAGCGCTGATAGAAATAGTCAATAAAGGCCACAATCAGCATGGCGGCAGCGGTTTTCTTGGCAATCAGTAGTACCAGTGAGCCTGCAATCACCAGGGCGTTGGCCACCGGGTTTTTGAGACTGTAAATGATCATGGGCAAATGGTCGCGAATGGTGGTAAACACGATATAGCCTACAATACTGGTTTTAACAGTACTTTTGACCAGTTCCACCACGGACTTGAGCGAAAATACCCGCTTGAAGCCCTTGATGGGATTGATACGTTCCAGTTGGGGCTTCAGGGGCTTACCACTGATGAGAATTCCCACCTGCACGAGTTCGACGAGCAGGGCTGACACAAATAAAATGGCGAAAATGGGAGCCACCATCATGGCCCAGATTTGGATTGACTTTACGCCGTAATTGTACAGGTCGGGTTTATTGAAGTTCTCCGCAATCCAGGGCATCTCGTGATAAGTCAAACGAATATATCTGAAAATGGTGCGGTAGATAAAACCACCGGACCAGTTCAGCGCATAGGCAGACATCAAGATTAAGACAGCCGTATTGACTTCCTTACTCTTGAGGATCTGACCTTTTTGTCGGGCTTCCTGACGTCGCTTCGGGGTTGCGTCCTCGGTTTTTGAGTCTTTGTCCTCACTCACCGATGCACCACCACCTTTCTGGTTGGGAGAATTCTCTTACTCATCATAATATATACTGGGTAACAAACCCAAGCAAAAGAAAGGAAACACCATGGCAAAAGAGAGTTCTTTTGATATTGTCAGTGAATTTGATTTTCAGGAATTGCGCAATGCAGTGGATCAGGCCACCAAAGAAATTACCACCCGCTACGACTTTAAGGGGGTAAAAGCCGAATTGGATCTCCAGTCAGAGCAACTGGTCATTAAAACCGAAGACGAAATGAAGCTAAACGCTATCAAACAGGTGCTGCTGACCCGTCTGGCCAGCCGGAAACTGAGTCCTAAAATCCTCAACTTTGGCGAGGTAGACCACGCTCTGGGCGGTACGGTCAAGCAAAACGTGGGGCTCATTAAAGCTCTGGACACGGAAAACGCAAAAAAAATCAGCAAACTGATCCGCGAAGAATTTAAAAAAACCGTCAAGCCCACCATTCAGGGAGACAGCATTCGCGTGGCCTCCAAAAGCCGCGACGATTTACAGGCGGTACAGCGCTTCTTAAAAGAGCGTGAAGATATTGAAGTTCCGCTGGTGTACAATAACTACCGCTAAAGCTTCCACTAAAATTTCTGCTAAAACAAAAAAGCCCCGTTTGGGGCTTTTTTTATGATTAGTTTTGTGCTGCTTAATCCATCAGTACGTTCAGGCGATCCAGCACCTTGGGCTCTAGTTTATCAAGGGTCTTGGGGTTGACAGGAGGCTTGGGAAAAGGCTTATCCCAGGGGTGATCGCCACCAATGCGAATAAATTTGGGCTTACGGCTAGCGGTTTCATCCATCACGGATTTAGCCAACGCACCAAGCAAAGGATCATCAATATTTTTATCGTCAGCCATCTCACCCACAATGTATTCCAGAGTGGAATCCAGCTGTTTCTGACTCATATCGTCTAACTGGCCCTGAAAGCCCAGCAGCAACTTGGTTTTTTCCCCACCTTCAGCAGTACGAATGTCTTCTACAATGGCTTTGGGATCAATCTTGGTTTCAAACAAGTTCATTTTTTTCTGAGCGGCTTCAGCCTGTTTGGGACTCCAAATGGACTTTACGCCTTCTACCACGTCATCAGCCATCTGGCTCATATGCTCCACGGCCTCTGCAGCCATTTCTTTAACGCCTTCGGGCATCTTCATGGGGCCAGCCACCGACTCACCAATGGGCTTACCAATGGGCTTTTGAATATTTTCTGCCGCTTGTTTGGCTCCAGTGTTGAGATTTAACTTTGCATGATTAGAATTAGGACCAATAGAACCCATCTGATGTACCTCTTTTTAATAAACTTCTTTTATCGTTATCGAGAAAATTTGCGAAACCTGACGCGTTTTAACAAACGGTGACCCGAAAAAGCCGTTCTGCCGTGTAAACTACGGGTGTTATCCAGCACCAGACAATCTCCAGTAGCCAGTTTAAATTGCTGCGTTTTTTCCTGGGCTTTGGATTCTAATTCCTCACAAGCAGCCAGCAACTCCGGGGAGCGCGCCAAAAAACCCACTTCCTCTGCCAGGCTATCCGTCAGGGCAAGCATGGCCCCGTGATAACGAATTTCAACGTGCTCTGTTAAGGGATTCACCCGCAAAATGGGGGCCTTATGGATTCTGAAATTGAACACAGGCTTTTGCAATTGCAGCAGCGTTTCATAAGACAACTCGGGTAAAATGTCTTCTAAATCTACCCAGAGGGTATCACCACCACTTTCAGCAGGCGTTTCACAGAGCAAAACCACGCCTTCGGGCACATGCTTAAATTCTGCGCAGTCCGTGTGACAATCAAAGGTGTAGGGAGTGTCCACATAAGCCGGTGTGGGACTGACCCGGTCGGGAGTTACGGGATACACCATCCCCCCGTCAATATTGCGAGCTTCTAGCAAAGGGCGCCCCAGTTGGTGCACCATCGCCTTGAGCGTCTGGTGCTGCTCTTCAACAGGAAAGCCTTGAATGATACAGGCGCGCTGATGGGCCAAGACGTGCTGAAGCTGATCCGTAAGCTCCTCTAACCGCGTGCGATCCGTAACGTAGTCTGCAAAGGTGAGGGTGGGCAGCAAAATTAGAGCTGCATCAGGTCCACGAGCGCGTTTAAGTTGGCCTCTGTGGCATCAATTTTTCCAGAAATATGGTAATCAATAGCGCGATCAGGGTCTTTAAGACCGTGCCCCGTCAACACACACACAATGCGACTGCCCTTTTTAATTTTACCGGCTTCGGCCATTTTTAAGACCCCGGCCACAGAAGCCGCTGAAGCGGGCTCGCAAAATACGCCTTCCCGGGTAGACAGCAGGCCATAGGCCGCCAGAATTTCGTCGTCATTCACGGAATCAATATGCCCTTTTGACTCTTCGAGAGCCTGATTGGCAAATTCCCAACTGGCGGGATTACCAATGCGAATGGCCGTGGCAATGGTCTCCGGGGCTTCAAAGCGTCGATTATTCACAATAGGAGAAGCGCCTTCCGCCTGAAAACCCCACATATGGGGAACACTCTCAATTTTGCCCGCTTCTTTGTAGAGCTTGAATCCACGCCAGTAGGCGGTAATATTGCCCGCGTTGCCCACGGGGATAGCCAGCACATCGGGTGCAAAAGTGAGCTGGTCACACACTTCAAAAGCGCCAGTTTTTTGCCCTTCGATCCGATAAGGGTTCACTGAATTAACTAGCGTAACGGGGTATTTGTCGCAAATTTCTCTGACGAGTTCTAAAGCCCGATCAAAGTTACCTTTAATCGGAATGACCTGTGCGCCACAGGCCATGGCCTGAGAGAGCTTTCCAAGGGCCACATAACCATCAGGCACCAAAATATACCCTTTCATGCCTGATTTAGCAGCATAGGCCGCCATAGAGGCTGAGGTATTGCCGGTGGAAGCACACATTACGGCTTTAGCGCCTGACTCGGCAGCTTTTGACATGGCCATGGTCATACCACGGTCTTTAAAACTGCCGGTGGGATTCAGCCCTTCGTATTTGAGCCACACCTGGGCTCCGGTCATTTCGCTCAAATGACAGGCATAAATCAGGGGCGTATTGCCCTCATGCAAAGAAATAATTGGGGTGCTATCGTCAACGGGTAAATAAGCTTTATATTCGTGAATCAGACCTTGCCACATGCTGTACTCTCTCTTATACTCGGGTATCGATTTTACGGTAAACGTTTAATCCTGGACGTGCTCTAATAATACCTGACTCTGTCTCAGAGAGTTGTGATCGTTCCTGCTCCTCGGTAACCCGGGGTCGTTGTTTGGGCCACAGCACGTACACCATAAATCCCACCACCCGGTTGACGTCTTTGAGCCAGTCGCTCAGGGGTTCAAAAGCAAAGCGCGCCATTCCCGCCGTATTAACAGTGGACTCCTGGTGTAGAATCAGGCCCTGCGTGAGCTGAACACCCCGCTTCTGAGATTTGAGACCAAATCCTTTTAACATGAGCACCAGCGGTGTATAGGCATAACGCGGCAAAAAGCGCAGCTCCACCTCAAAGGACGTACGAGGATTCAGGTGGCGGGTCAAAAAATAACCCAGATACTTGATTTTTTCGTCGCCTTCTGGCACCTCAAGGGGCGTATCCTGAAAATAACGGGCCAGATTACCGCGGGTTTCAAAGCCTTCTTGCGCCTCAAGCACGGCTACCACGGTTTCGAGATCTTCGTAGCCTTCAACAATTTGCAAAAACGAGGAAGTGGGTTGCAAGTTCTGAGCCATGGCGCTCACTTCCGGTGAAGTTATATACATAAAGCTATCTTAGCAAAAAATTTCCGGGTATCCTGTTGTCACCAGGAGCAACTGTGATATTATGTTAAACGATTGGGGTATCGCCAAGCGGTAAGGCACCGGGTTTTGGTCCCGGCATTCTTAGGTTCGAATCCTAATACCCCAGTTCACAAAGCGCCCTGAAGTTTCAGGGCGCTTTTTAATTGCTCATTTTTATTTCAACGCAAGAAGGTGTTTTTTATGCTTGTTCGTCTCAGTGTCAGTGTGAGTTTTTGCGTCCTGGTGCTCTGCACCGTCTCCTGCCGTCGTGGTCAGCAGTCTCCTCCCCCCAACACCTCAGAACCGGTAGCCTGTGCAGATATTTACCAGCCGGTGTGCGCAGCGGACGGCAACACCTACAGCAACGCCTGTAAAGCGCAAGCAGAAGGTCAGACCAGCTTTGAGCCGGGTGAATGTAAAGGTTTAGGAATTCCGGGCGTTATCTCTTAGACATAGAGAACGCGTGAGAGAGTTAAAGCGAACGCCGCGTGGCCGTATCGCGCCAGTGATCCAGGCGTTCGCGCACCTCTTCAAGACTGTCGCCGCCGAATTTTTCCAGAACGAACTCGCTCAGTGTTAGCGCCATCAAAGCCTCTCCAATGACCGCAGCAGCGGGCACGGCACAGGTATCAGAACGTTCAATATGCGCCTTGCTGGCTTCGCCCGTGCGAGCATCCACCGACTGAAGAGGCTTCATCAATGTGGCAATGGGTTTTTTGGCCACCCGCACCACCAAATGTTGCCCGGTGCTTACCCCTGCGGCAATGCCGCCCGCTCTGTTCGTGGCGTAGTTCACATCCAGCGGAGCTTCCTTTTTGCCCGGCAGCATTTCGTCATGGGCCAGGGACCCTTTTACGCGGGCCGCTTCAAAGCCTAACCCCAGCTCAACGCCTTTGATGGCATTCATGCCCAGAAACACCGCACCAATGCGAGTGTCTAAGCGTCGATCCCACTGACTATAGGAGCCGAGTCCCACGGGCAAACCGCTGGCGTATACTTCAAAGATACCGCCGAGACTGTCCCCTTCGGCTTTGGCTTCGTCAATGGCAGCAATCATGGCCCGTTCGGCCTCAGGGTTTTGTACCCGAACCGGAGACGTATCCACAGCTGCGTTCAGTTGCTCCACAGCATGGGCCAGTGGGGAATCATCTGAAGCAGCCCCAATACGCACCACGCGACTGGCAATATGGATATCTAACTGGGCCAGAAACTGGCGACAAAAACAGCTCAAGGCCACGCGCATGGCGGTTTCTCTGGCACTGGCCCGCTCCAGAGAATTACGTAAGTCATGGTAATTGTATTTCACCGCACCCACCAGATCCGCATGGCCGGGTCGGGGAATAAACACCTTGCGCTTGATGTCTTCCGTGGCGGGCTCTGGCTGCATAATATTTTGCCAGTTTTTCCAGTCCCGATTGGGTAGTAAAACCCCAATGGGACTACCGAGAGTGAGTCCGTGGCGAACCCCGGACAAAATTTCAATGGCATCGGTTTCAATTTGCATTCTACGACCGCGACCGTAGCCCTGTTTGCGGCGTTGAAGTTGATGGGTAATGGCTTCTGTGTCTACGGTAATATTGGCAGGCAATCCTTCCATGATACCCACCAGGGCTTTTCCGTGAGATTCTCCAGCGGTTAAATAGCGCATTTATTTTTCTTTCAAAATGTATCCGGCACCCCGCACGGTGTGTAAAAGCTTTGGTTGCTTATCAGGGCCCTGTATTTTTTTTCTGAGGTTGTGCATATACACCTCCACAATATTGTCTTCCCCGTCATAGTCCCATTCCCATACATTTTCAATGATACGTGACTTGGACAGTACCTGATTGGGGCGCTGTAAAAAATAGGCCAACAGGTCAAATTCTTTGGTGGACAAATTGAGCACGCGTTCTCCCCGGGTGGCTTCTCGCTTGAGCAAGTCCAGGGTCAGATCCGCAAAGTGGGCACTTTTGCCTTCCTCTTGCTTTTGCACGTGACGCACCAGTGAACGCACCCGGGCCAGAAGCTCGTCAATATGAAAGGGCTTGGTCAAATAATCATTGGCCCCCGCGTCCAGACCTTCTACCTTATCTTCTACACGGTCATAGCTGGTTAACATGAGAATGGGAATATCTGAAGTCTGGCGGGTACGCTGACACACTTCAATACCGTTCATTTTGGGCAGGGAGCGATCTAAAATCATCATATCAGGCTTGCGCTGTCTCAACTCAATTAAGCCCTTCATGCCGTCGCGGGCAAGGTTAACCGTGTATCCTTCGGCTTCTAGCTCCAGTTTTAAAAGCAATCCCAGGTCGGGATCGTCTTCCACCACCAGAATGGAATGAGACATTTAAAAAGACCATCACTTTTAATTTGTTTTCTTCATTATACGCATATAATAAATCTATGGGTTGTGATATTGCGTTAAAATACCACACGTCTTTGTTACACTTTTGTACATGTTTGTACACGAATATTCACGCCGGGGGCATTATGACCGCACGCCATGCACTTTGCTTTCTCTTATCCTGTGTCCTGATCTTGTCTGGATCAGGCCTGTCTCACGCAGCCATCCCCGACGCCATTCCCTCGCTGTTTTTGACGCTTTCAGAAGAGCAACAGAGCAGTATTGAAGGCTTAGAGGGCTTTTATCGACAAATTAACGAACAGTGGCAGGTACTGCGCTTAGACCCGGACGTGGACGGCGACGCCATTCGCCAGCGCCTCGATTTTGCTCAGGAAAACATGCAGCGGGTGGCCCGCATTCGTCAACAGGTGACCGCAGGAGTAGAAACAGAGAAAATAGACCAGTATTTGTCCACCGAGGAACAGCGCGCGCTGCTCCAGCGCACCTATTTTGACCTGATTCACGCCCAGATTCAAATGACGCCCACACGGCGAGTGGAGTTGCGCGGTGCGCTTTTAGATGCGGGCATGTTGCCCCACAGTACTCAGGAAATGCGCAGACTCATGCAGCGTCTCAAAAAAGCCGGTTTCAACGCCGTTTATCCAGAAGTGTTTCGTCGGGGTTATGCGCTCTTTCCCAACCCCATTGTGGCCAAAGATCCCGAACTGCCCGCCAATCTGGACATGCTCAAACTGGTGAGCGAAGCCGCCCGTGCTGAAAACTTAGAAGTGTACCCCTGGTTCTGGATGTTTCGGGTATTGTCCCCCAGCATTGCCCGTCAGAATCCCTTAACACGCCGCCTGCCAGCCCTCATGGCCAGCCCTCTGGATGGACAGGCTTACCGCAGCAGCAACAGCGACATTGAAGACGAGTCCACCGCCTTTATGAGTCCGGCCTCTCACGAATGGCGCGAGTTGCTCACGGGCTTAATGAATAATGCGGCCCTCAAGTACCCGATTCAGGGATATCTGCTGGACTATATTCGCTATGGCAATAACCAGACCGAAGACGATCTCAGTCTGACCCGTTTTCAGCTGGATTATTTTCGCAAAGTGGGTTCTTTTCCTTCACCCCGCATCGCTCCCGACAGTGATTTGCAAGCCCAGTGGCACTTATGGCGCGAAGAACAGGTGCACAGCATGGTGCGGGATCTGCGCCTCACCTTTGGCCGTCAAAAAAACGCGCTGGACATGGGCGCGGCGGTGTTCCGCAACGAAATTCAGGCCCGCAATACCAAAATGCAGCACTGGCGACACTGGAGCAACAACGGTTGGACCGACTTTGTGTCTCCCATGATGTACACCAACGACTTCCGGGAGTTAGATCTCTGGATGGACTGGGAAACGGACAACGGAGAGCGAAACGATGTGATTTACCCCATTATCGGGGCCCACAAACTGGGCAAAAACAGCTTGCAAATGCTCGATCAAATTCACATGCTACAACAGCGTCACGCCAACGGCATGTCCGTATTCGCCACCAGCCAGCTCACCGGAGACATGCTCAGGGCTCTGGAAGTGGGGCCTTTTCGTCAGGCGGCACAAATCCCCCATCACGATCTCCAGAAAGCCATGCTGAATCAGGTACAGGGCCTGCGCCAATGGTTGCAGGACATGGCAGCACGGGGAGAAAAAACCGGTGCTCTGAACAAAGACAACCGGCAATTGCTGCTGACTTTCTCAGAACGATTAAAGTCTCTCAACGCATCTCTGGGAGCCACCACGCTAGGCATTGCTCCCGAAAGCGTGACGGCCCAGGTACAACAGGCCATGGAACAGGTGAAAGAAGGTACCGGACTGTTCCCGGCTGCCCTGCAAAAACGGATTCTGCAGCAGTACGGTGACCTGATGAAGTTGGCCCAGAACTACCGCTCTCAAAAAAGCCTGCAGGGCTTCCAGAAAACCTCTGCGCCCCCCAGTCAGGTGCTGCCTGAAGCCCGTGCGCTGCCCAGTATGCAAATTCCTTTTGTATCCAGCGCTCCGGTCATTGACGCCCGCTTGGACGAAAGCGTCTGGCAAGAAGCCTACCGCTTGCCCCAACTCTTCTGGAACACCGGTTCCGCCAGAGCCACCACGCCTACAGAAATTCGTGTGGCTCACGATCATGACAATCTGTACATTGCCTATGTAAACGATGAGCCCCGCAATGACAGAGTCAAGGTGTCTTATCGTCAGGACAGCAGTTTTCTGAACACCGACGATACGGTACAAATTTTTCTGGATCCCGAAGGCAAAAACAAAAACTACTATTATTTTGTGGTGAACCCGGCCAACGTGCGTTATCAGAGGGCTTCTTTTGACAATTACTGGAACGGCCGCTGGCAAAGTGCCGCCCGCCAGTTTTCCCACGGCTGGATTGTAGAAATGGCGATTCCCTTCCGCAGCCTGGGCGTGGGCCCCGATCAAAAGAATTGGAAGGGTAATTTTTGCCGTCGTCGTCCCCAGGAAATCACTGACTTCCACTGTTGGTCCTTTACCTACGGCGGCGTTCACCGTCTGGACCGTCTGGGGAACCTCAATTTTGTAGCTGCCAAATAAGGGTGAATGTTATAATACACTCCAGATCTTAATTTGAGGTATAAACAACATGAAACCCCTTGGAAATCGCGGCGGTGGTGGCGCGGGCAATATGAACGCCATGCTGCAAAAAGCTCAACAAATGCAGCAATCCCTGATGGATGTGCAAGAAAAACTGGGTGAAGAAGTGGTAGAAGGCAGTGCCGGTAATGGTGCTGTGGTCATTCAGATGACCGGTAAACACGAAGTCAAAGACGTTAAAATCAATCCCGATGCGGTAGATGAAGACGATCTGGAAATGCTGGAAGACATGCTTCTGGCCGCTTTCAATACCGCGCTTGAAAAAGCCAATCAGCACGCAGCTTCTCGCATGAATGATGTGACCGGCGGCATGCAAATTCCGGGACTCGACGGCCTCTTTTAAGCATGTCCGGTTTAACCCCGCCTCTGGGCAAACTGGTGGGCGCTTTTCAAAAGCTCCCCGGCATTGGCCCCAAAACCGCTCAGAGGCTGGCTTTCTTTGTCATTAACCAGCCGGATCATCTGGCTGAAGATCTGGCCAAAGCACTGCTTGAAGCCAAGGCCAATATTCAATATTGCTCTATTTGCTCCAATTTAAGTGGCAGCGATCCCTGTGAAATTTGCAGCAACAGCAGTCGAGATCAGCACACCATTTGTGTGGTGGCGGACGCCCGGGACGTGCTGGCCTTTGAACGCACCCACGAATACCGCGGCTCTTACCACGTGTTGCAGGGCCTGATTTCCCCCATGGAAGGTATTGGCCCGGAACAGCTTAAAATCAAGCCTCTCGTGCAGCGCTTACAGCAACAGCAGGACACTCGCGAAATCATTTTTGCGCTGAGCCCCACAGTAGAAGGTGATGCCACGACCCTTTATCTGACCCGTCTTTTGCGACCTCTGGATCTTAAAATGAGTCAAATTGCCTTTGGCTTGCCCATGGGCGGAGATTTAGAATACGCCGACGAAGTCACCCTGGCCCGCGCCCTTGAAGGACGCCGGATTATTTAGGAGGCCCCATGCCAAAACCTGAAATGCCCGATCGTATTTTATTAATTAACTTTGGTGGGATTGGTGATGAGATTCTGTTTTACCCCGTCATTGAAACCCTGCGCTATGCCTACCCTCAGGCCCGTTTGTCTATTCTGGTAGAACCCCGCTGCCACAATTTATTGGATCACCACTATTTCATTGATGAAATCCTCACTTTTGATATCAAACACCGCAAAAGCCCCGGCGATCTATTGGATTTGCTCAATCTAATTCGGGCCAATGAAGCAGATATGATCATTTCCAGCGGCGGGTCTTCACTGGTGGCTCCCCTGCTCTTTCTCAGCGGTGCCCCTGTTAGAGTGGGCTACGATTCAGGACGCTTTCCCGGCCTGTTGACCCACCGGGCGCCTTTAAACAAGGAACAATACGCAGCAGACATGTACCATGATCTGCTTCAGCCTCTGAAATTGGAGCGCGGCCCCGTGATTCCACGCATGGAACTGCCCGGGCTCGTCAAACAGTGGAGCAGCCGCTGGCTTCAGCAACAGGGACTCAAAAAGGGTGAGTACGTGCTGATTCATCCGGGTGTGAGCCTGATGAGCAAAGAAAAAAAACTAATTAAAAGCTGGGCCCGGTCCCGCTGGTGTCAGCTCATTCGCCAATTGCTCAAAGAAAAAACGCCGGTGGTCATTGCCGGAGGCCCCGATGATGCTGAGGAAGTGGCTTACCTGAAAAGCCGTCTGAAACAACATCCTAAACTGGTTTACGCCTACGGGCATACGCGGGATTTGTATCAGCTGGGCGGACTTATTCAGCAAGCGGCGGTGACGGTGTGCGTAGACTCAGCGCCCATGCATCTGGCGGTGGCCCTGGAGGCCAACACCGTCGCTATTTTTGGCCCCACGGACGAAAAAAAGTTGGTCCCCGATTCCCCTAAATATAAAGTCATCAAGCACGACGTGTCCTGCCGCCCCTGCTTGTGGGCCACGCGCAATACCACTTGTGACGCACTGGACTGCTTAAAGGGCATTGAGGTCAAATCAGTGTATGATGCCGTACGTGACTTTTTACCCCTGGTGGCAGAAACGCCTCCAAGAGAGCCTGCTCTGAATCCCGGCGGCGCTTAAGTATCTCTCTTGAGACCGCGCTTAGCGCATGGGGAGCATTTGCTCGCCGCCGTCCTCTTGGGTAGGTTGTGGACCACAGCCGGAGCCACAATCGTCACAGCCGGAAGTGCCGGAGGCACCCGCATCAAAACCACTGGTTTTTTTCAGGCGTTTCCAGATATAGCCCCCGGAGAGTAAAAGAACGGCACTGACAAACAGGTTTTCCATAACTAGTAACCTAGCAAACGACCCAACTGATACACCAGCGCTGAGAGCACGTAAGCGGTACCGGTGGTCATCATAAATACAAAGCCAAAGTAAGGCGCGCCAAACTCGGCTACCATGGCGCCCACCACCGAAATACAGGACAGCAAAAATAAGTTAAACACCATATATGAAAAGGCCGTTAAAGGTGTAAAGGTCTTGCGCACTGCCGCGGTCAGGCTGGACGTATTGGCCTCGTTATCAATAGCCAGCGGTCCCGGCGTGAAGCCAGCAAACACGGCGGTTACAGAACCGATGACCGCATCTTTAAAACCAATCATCTGGGCTTTCAACTCCCTGCCAAAGGCGGGCTTTTCCTGCGTGGGCTCTTCTTGTTGTACGCTCATGACCACGCCCAGGGTGCCTACCACCATTTCTTTGGCCATAAACCCCGGAATAATCGCCGCTACCGGCTCCCAACGCTCTCCAAATCCCTGAGGTAAGAACACGGGGGCCACTGCTCTGGCACTGTAGCCCAATACGGTGTTTTCAGGGGGGTTGCCGTAAGGCAAATTCACCAGTGCCCACAGCAATACCATGCTCATGGCAATAACCGTACCCGCTTGTTTTATAAAAGAACGGGTTTTGCTCCAGATAGAACCCCAGAGCGATTTAAGATCGGGAAAACGATAGGGAGGCAACTCCATCATAAAAATAGGCACCTCTCCCTTAAAGCGGGTTTGTCTGAGCACCACGGCCCAGAAAATAGCCACCATAACGCCCAGCAAATACATGGCCAGAATCACCAGCGCCTGATACTTTTGAAAAAAGACGGCGGTAAACAAGGCATAAATGGGCAATTTAGCACCGCAGGACATAAAAGACATCACCGCCACGGTGATTTTGCGATCCGTCTGGCTGTCCAGGGCCCGGGTGGCATAAATACCGGGTACGTTACAGCCAAAACCTACCAGCAGCGGAACAAAGGCTTTGCCGTGTAAACCAAAGCGATACATAAAGCGATCCATTAAAAAAGCCGCACGGGCCATATAGCCGCTTTCTTCTAACAGCGCCAAAAACAAATACAAAAACATCAGAATAGGTACAAACGTGAGTACCAGTCCGGCTCCGCCAATGACACCATCCTTGATCAGAGAAATGAGAATCTCTGGCACGGACAAAGCGGTGAGCCCAATTTCTGCCCAGCGCCCGATAAAGCCGTTAAAAAAGCCGTCAATCCAGTCCACAAAAGGCGTGGAAATATCGAAGGTGAGTTTAAATACCGCAAACAGCACCAGCACAAAAATAGGCAATCCCGTCCACTCGTTCACCAGCAAACGATCTACATATTCGGTTTTGCTGGGTTTTTCTGTAGATGGGCTGGGCGCCACTTCGTGCACCCAGCGTTGAATCATGGCATAACGGTGCGCGCTGGAGTCCGTAGCGGGAACGGGAGGAGCAGACAGAGGCTCCCTGCGATGATTAACCAACTGTTGTTTAAGTTCATCAACGCCTTCACCGGTGACTGCTGAGGTTTTAAACACGGGCATGCCCAGCAGGGTTTCCAGACGCTGCACATCGAGAATTTCACCGCGCTCTCTAAACTCATCCCACATATTGAGAGCAATCACCATGGGAATTTGCTGCTCAATTAATTCCAGGGTCAAAAACAAGCTTTTTTCGAGGTTGCTGGCATCAATGACGTTGATGAGCACGTCGGGAGGCGTGCTTTGCAAATAGTCGCGGCAAACGCTTTCTTCTAAACTATGGGGTTCCAGGCTATAGGTGCCCGGCAAATCAATCAGATGATACTCCAGATTGTTTTCA
>CAYFGW010000038.1:0-24600 GCA_964342365.1 uncultured Candidatus Sericytochromatia bacterium
GCCCATTTTGTACATGCTTCAGAAGTTGTCGCCCAACGGGGAGCCACCTCTGATGTCATCAACACTTATTTTGTAAAAGGCAAGCCCGCACGTCTCGGAGACATCATTCGCAACCGTGCGCTGGCTAAAACCCTGCGCATTTTATCAGAAGAGGGACTCACCAGTTTTTACACGGGCACCGTTGCCAAAAATCTGGTAAAAGGTCTACAACAAAAAGAAGCCCTGGTGTCTCAACAAGACTTACAAAATTACGCACCCCGTCAACGCATCCCGCTCATGACCAATTACAGAGGCTATACCATCGCCACTATGCCACCGCCTAGCTCAGGAGGTGTAGCCATTTTGACCATGCTGAACTTACTGGAACCTTATCCTTTGAACTGGAACAGCATTGCTCACGGCTCTTCACAGTACACTCATCTGGTGACTGAAACCATGAAACATGCTTTTAGCGATCGCGCCCACTTTCTGGGAGACCCTGACTTTGTGAAAGTGCCTGTGGCAGAACTTACCTCAAAGGATTACGCCCGTCAAATTCAGCAACGCATTAACGAAGCGCAAATCGCCACCTTAAACAGCGAATACTACGGTAAAAAAGGTCTCAAAAAAGCGGCCAAAGCGACACCTATCCTGGATCACGGCACCACTCACTATGCCATTATGGACAAACTGGGCAACGTGGTTTCTGCCACAGAAACCATTAATACTTATTTTGGCTCCCAGGCAATAGTTCCAGACACCGGGATTTTGCTGAATAATGAAATGGACGATTTTTCCAAACGTCCGGGCGTGCCTAACGCCTTTGGGCTGGTAGGCACAGAAGCCAATGCCATTGCCCCCGGCAAAAAACCCCTCAGTAGTATGAGTCCTACGATTGTGTTTAAAAATAACAAACCTCTGCTAGCGGTGGGAGCCTCAGGGGGCCCCCGCATTATTACCGGCACTTTCTTAAGCCTGATTAACGTGCTGGATTACGGCATGAACGTCACTGAGGCCGTTTCTGCTCCTCGTTTTCACCACCAGTGGAAGCCCGATGTGTTAAATATTGAAAAAGAAATGCCCACGGACGTACAAAACGCGCTGCAACACAAAGGGCATCGTCTCAAAACCGGCAATGCAGAGAATGTGGTGCAAGCAGTCATGTTTAAAAACGGTGTGTTTACGGGAGCTTCCGATCCCCGCAAGGGCGGAGAACCTGCGGGATATTAACATGTCAAATGTGGCGCGGTCCTTCCCTCAGCATCTTATTGATGCCTATCGCAAGCTCTGGGCACGGGAGCACTTTCTGGGCCCGCTTGGTGCTTCATCTCGCCAACAAGCCTATGACTATATTCAGAAAGAGTTACTCTCCTGGCTCAAAAACCGGGGGCAAAAAGGTCAAGAAATTCCCGTTGAACGCCGTAAGCATTTGTCACAACGAGAGTTTTTCAACAGCTATTACCGCACGGGAACACCGGTAATTTTTCAGGGGCAGGCCAAACACTGGGAATGCGTTAAAACCTGGTCGCCTATGTGGTTAGCCCATCATTATGGCGATGATAAAGTGGCCCTGATTGACGCCGCTCCCAAAAACGTTGCAGAGATTGACTACGGCCTTCAGTACACCACCCTGGCAGATCTGATTGCGGAGATGGATGAGCGTCCTCTGGAAAAATACAGCCGCTTTAATCGCTTACTGTATGAGCACCCTGAGTTATACGCTCACTTTGACGTACGTTGGCTCAAGTCCTTTCGTACTCCCCTGTCCTCAGGACAGACCTTTCAGGTATTTATCGGGGGTAAAAACTCTCGTACACACCTGCATGCGGCTGCAGAACCCAATTTATTTACCCAGGTGTACGGTCAGAAACACTGGGTGTTCTATCCCCCTGAGTACGCCGTGGCGTTACGTCCCCCGGTCAAACGCAATCCCTACTTTCACAGCATTTTTGATCCAGACGCTCCTGATTATGAAGCGTACCCTGCCATGGAGTACCTGGATTATTACACCTGTTTACTCCAACCCGGAGACGTTTTGTTTAACCCCGCTTCCTGGTGGCACCATATTAACAATCCCACAGGCTCCATTGGCGTGGGGTTCCGCTGGTTTCCACCTTATAACGTGTGGCGTATGGACTGGACCCAGACCTTGCTGACTCTCTTTGCCACCAATCCTCCCATGTGGAAAATTTTGCCCAACCGGGACAACTTTGCCCACATTTTTGGTGCCATGAAAAAATGAAGCGAAGAGGATGTTTTGCGGTAATGTCGACCCTCATATCCACGTTCATGCTCGTGAGTTGTCACGCTCGCCATGGTACTTCTATAAATATGCCAGAATCATCTCCAGATATTGCAATAAAAAGCCAGACGGTGTTGATTTCACCGCTGCCCGGAAAACTCAACACCACTCCCGTGTTTTATAGCAATCGCCCGGAGTTAATTACTGAGCCGGGACTTTTATTAGACAGTTCAGCTCTTAATCCCACGGGATTAGAGGGGAAATTTGGGGTTTTTGTTCATCACGTGGTGCAAACGCCTGTTTTAAGTAACGAACAATTCAGGCTCGGACTGCTCGCCAGGGCTGCACAGTCTTCAGTAACACTCAAACTCACGCAAAAAGCACTAACCCGTACGCGACCGGAAGCCCCTTTTATAGATTTGCCCGCGGTTGAAACACAGCAGGGAAAGACCTGGAGTGGTCCCGGCAGCCGCGTTTCTCTGGAGGCCCTATCGGATAATGTGTCAGAAAACGCGTCAGATGTAAAAACGTGGGAAATCAGTGAGAAAGAAATACTACTTGAAGATATTCCCGTTCCCACCAACCCCCTCTTTTTTGTTCAGCAACGGAACGCTTTAAGTGGATTGTTAACCTTTGAAAGCGATGGCCCCGTCCACTTGCGCTGGGTGGCTTTAAAAACCGCTGGTACTAACGCTAATTCTTCAGAAGCATTAAAAGCTTACCAACAGCAGGCCCATATGTCGGCGGGTCCAGAAGAACCTCCCGCCACCCAATATGCCCCCTTAGCACCCAATCCCGGCGGCGTTTTCCGTTTTGGACGGGTCGCCGGGATTGTGCAGGGCAGCCAGTGGCAGGGAGAAACCCGATTGTCTGAGCTACAGTGGCAACAGTTAATGCAGGGAAATCATCTGGGCTGGCCCGTATCTACCACTTATTTAAAGCGCATGGGCACGTCACAAAATCAAAGTGCCGATATCAGTGCCAGGATGCCGGACAGTGCCGTACAGTCTCACGGAAACTATGGCGTGGAATATCGCATAGGGTTCGCCTTACATAATCCCACATCAACTCCCGTGACGCTGGCCTGGCGCTGGACACAACCTGCCTCACTAAAAAATAATGCAGAAGCTACTCCGGAAGTTAGCGAAGTCAATTATCATCAGAATGTGCACAAAAGTGTGCACATCGTTTTCCGGGGAACCCTTGAGGTGCAAAGCGGAAAAGACACAGCAAACGCAAAAACCGTCCAGCGGAAACACCTGAGTATTCGTCAGGGCGTTTTTCACGAGCCTTTTTATACCTTAAAACTGGCTCCTGATGAAAAAAAGAATCTGTTTTTCCGCTGGGTTTATCCTGCTGACGCCATCCCACCGCAATTACTGAGCCTGAGCGTTATTCCCTCTTCCTGAAGATGTACGTCTGAGGCCTGAAGTTTCTTAAAAATCTCCGAAAAATAAAACACGTTATGGAACTTTTCCTGTGCATTTTGCATCTATTATTTTGTAAGTCAAAAATTTACTAAAAGGAAAATAAAAAGATGATGAATAAGAAAAAAACCACACAAAAAATGATGTCTCAGGCATTAGCGACCATGGCAACACTGTCTATGGTGGCCGCCTGTAGTTCCGACCCTGTTGCTCCCGTACAACCCAGTCCTCAACCCACACCAACTCCCGCAGTCAGCGGAAATCCGACTCCTACACCTACGCCCAACGAAAGCGTAAGTCCTGCTCCTGTAGAAACACCTGCCCCCGGAGAAACAGCGGAGCCAGGGGAAACACCCGCTCCCGGTGAAAGCGCAGAGCCAATCCCGAGCGCCACTCCCGATAACAACGATACCTCAGTCATAGAAAGAACCACTTTCAACGGTAAAATTTACGATGATAGCAACGCCCCCCTGAGCGATGTTATTGTTAAAGCCCGCTCTCTGGACGCAACGGTTGTCTATGAACAGGAAACCCGTACCGCCGGAGGCACCTACGCTTTCAACAACGTCCCCTCGGGCGTGCAAATTGAAATTACCGCTTCACGGCCTGGATACACCACCCGCCGTCGGGTAGAAGTGCTTAAATCCAACAAAACCGGCGACCCCAACGCCAACCGTTATGATTTTGGCACCGACGGCAGCGGCACCTTATTTGGTGTAGCTTATAACGCCCTGAGCGATAAGCCTGAGGTTGTATCCGTTACTCCAGCCCGCAATAGCGCCGGTATTGCAGCCAATACCAACTTTGTGCTCAAGTTCTCTGAGCCCATGGATCGCAAGACCGTACTGGACAATATCCAGATTCGCTCCTTTACCGAAGAATCTCTCTCTGTAGACGATGATAAAACCTTTGATCCGGGTACTCTCAATGAACAAAGCACCGGCACGGTGATCTGGGACAAAGCAGCCTTTAACGCCAGCTGGAATAGTGAAGATACGGAAGTGACCCTGAGCTTTAAAGAAGAGCGCATGTTGCCCACCGATAAAGACAGTGACAAGGTGCCTGATTATCAGGTGTCCTTCCAACGCCAGGATCAACAGCTGAAAGATAAATCCGGGATTACCCGCAGCGAGAACTACTTTAAGCTCACCGACGGCAACTTTGAACAGAGCTATAAATTCTCCATTCAGAGCGATACCCAAAAACCCACTTTGGAAAGCTTAACAGCACAAACCGCTGAAAACTCCGGCGTCAACTCCAACGGCGACGCCATTAAGCTGCGCTACTCAGAACGCATGATTCACTACACCCTCAACCCCACCATTGCTGGAGGAATGAACGGTGTGGCGTCTCAGGCCGCAGGCGCTATTTCCGATGAGGGCAATAGTGTAAGTGGTGAAGCTGCAGCCGCCAATTACCGGGTTACTGTGATTCGCAGCGGAAACACAGAGCTGAGTCAGGCCAACTGGTCCGCTCTGGGAGGGCGAGCCATTTTTGACACCAGCGATCCCACCCACAAGACCATTTTACTGCTTCCTCCCATGGCCAGTGCCAGCAGCATCAATGCTCAGGGTTCTATTGCACCCACCGACAGCATTATGGGAACCATTTACTATACCGATGGTAGCACCCAGGCTATTGATGTGGCCGCAGGCGGCACCGGTTATGCCAACGTGGAAAGTGCCTTAAACGGTTTGCTCAAAGACAATCCCTTTGATCTGACTGAGTTAAGCAACGGCAACGGCACCGTAGACAACGGGGACAGCTATCGCCTGATTCTGGCAGACGGAGCCAGAAACCTGGCAGACACCAAAGATGTGAGCAACATACGCATTGAGAATAGCGGGGCCTTTGCCAACGATAAGCTCAACGCCGCGCTCAATCTCTTTCCCGGTGTCGCAGCGGGGGCCCGGGCGGATATTTATCGTCCCGGTGACAATATTATTGTCATGGCCAACACCACCATTCTGGATCCTGCGGGCAATAGCGTGGACTCCAGCGGAGACGATGTGTCTGCCAACGCCAGTTAGTTAGAGTTATAGTCTTGCTTCAAAGGCCGCTTTCACCTTCTCAGGAAAAGCGGCTTTTTTTTGTGCCTTATAATCAAAAATCACCACCCGCTCCTGCACTTCTGCTACTTTTGTAGCTTCCACGTACAGCAGATGCTCCAGTTCAAAATCATCAGTCCCCAGGCGCAAAATACGTGTCTGTACCCGAACGGTATTGGGAAACACCACCGGAGCACGAAACTTACACTGAATCGAGGCCAGAATAGGCCCCACACCAGCAGATTTTTGTGTGGACAGTAATCCGGTCTGTTCAAAAAAAGCAATGCGTGCCGATTCGCACCAGCGCAAGTACACCGTATTGTTCACGTGCTGAAAGGCATCCATGTCTCCCCACTGCACGGGAATATCAAGGGGCGGAATTTCTGTTTTCATCTGTTTAAACCTTCTAATTTTTTCAGGACTTAAGCGTTTTGAAAATGTGATGACCTCCCGAAATTCTGGGCTTCTCAATAATTTATGACTTCATATTTCTACAGTACCACTAGTAGTATTGTAAAGATGGTTTAGGGACTGCTTTTGGTTTTTAAAGTTGCACACAAAAATCACACAATGATTTGGTAATATGACTCCTCACAACAATTAGGAGAAATTTGCTTTGAAAAAACATACTGTAACCCTCGCTTTGTTTATTACTGCGTTAGGGTTTTCAGCCAGTGCCAACCCGTCTTTTATAAGAGCTGATTTTAACGGTATAGGGCCTTTCGAGCTTGGTTCTACCAGTGTTAAAAAATTAATAGCGACTATGTCAGTAGATCAGGGCTTTAGTATAAAAGTTACACATAATCACGAGGAATTTATGCGAAAAGCCAGAATCCCTGGGCTGTACTTTCTTAGTGCGGTATCGGAAGAGAATGAATTCATTGATCCCAGAAAATTCCCTTTAGCCAGCTACTGCGCAAAAGGAGCTGCTATATACGCAAGCCAGATGAATCTTTTGAACATGAAGGCAAGTGTTTTGCTTAACTTTTACCAAACAGACCCCAACAGCGATTCAGGTCCCCCAACAGAAAGACTTAAGCTTGTCTCGGCAGAATTTCTTACCGATAGTTTTTCCAAAAAGATCGGTGAACTACTGAATAAAAAGTATGGCGCTCCCCCTGTTGAAGAAACAAAAGAAAAGGGGGATTGTGCCAGTAAAGAAGACGAAGTATCTACGCAAAAATGGGTAAACACTTCTGAAAATTTTTCAGTCACTCTTATTCGAGAGGTAGAATACGACAAATTCTGTCAGGCAGAAGAACCTGATCACACTATCCATTATAAAGATGAAAACTTTTATGAAGTAGAGTCAAAATGTGACATGGATATAAAACAAGAAGTCATATCCAGAATGGAAAATGAGATGAGTGATTCAGAAATAATGAACCAACTTTAGCTTGCTGCAAAATACTTACTCTCAAACCCAATATCAATTTGCGCAAAATATTCACCATTAATAAGGGTAATAGCACCGAAGAATAAGGGTAAAACCTATTTTTTATTACCCTTATTCTTATTTCCATAAACTCCCCATCAGGCAAGGCGGGCCTTTTTTTCGTCTATAAGACAAAGTATAAGTAGAATAGGATGAACCATGCCCCAACTTACCCCCCGCAACGGTCCCACACTCTCGTTGCAACAGATTCGTGAAGTCACTACCTCTGCTGAGCAGCTAACACCGGCACTGGCCGAGAACGGCATGGACGAAGTGTTGTTTGAAGCCGAGGGTAAAACCTATCTCGGTGTCAGTGAATCGCTGAACTTATCCAATCTTAAAAGCGGCAGCGTGGCCCAGGTCAAACTGGGGGGTGAAACCCGCGAGGCCGAAATTCTAAAGACTCAGGATGACATCACCAGCTTTTCAGAGGGCTGGGCCAGGGGTAATTCTTTTGGCGATTCCCTGGCCAAAGCCTGGCAGGGCATGTCCGTCAGTCCCGACTGGTCTGCTATTCACGCCCAGAGCCAGAGCGTATCTCACTGGCCTACTCCCGACCCGATACCCACTGAAGAACTACGCCCGGTCGCGGACAACACCGAAGTGGCAGACGTAGAAGGAAGACCGGCTGTCCAGCATAAGGCTCCCGTGGAACTCTTTTTTACCGAATGGGGCGGGAACGGCACAGATCAAAAACTGGCAGAGTTTATTCGTTCCGCTGAACACACCTTAGACATTGCCGCTTTTGAACTGGAGTCGCCGGTCATTCGAGACGCGATTTTAGACGCCCACCAGGCCGGACGCAAGGTGCGTGTGGTTACGGATAGTAATTATAAGGATGAACACGACATTCACGCCTTACAGGCTGCTGGCATTGAAGTGATTGACGATGAACGCTCAGGATTAATGCATAACAAATTTGTGGTGGTGGACGAAGGCACAGACCAGGCGGCGGTGTGGACGGGCTCCATGAACTTTACGGAGAACGGCGTAGAGCGCAACAACAATAACGCGCTCATCTTACGTTCGCCGGAAATGGCGGAAAACTACGGCACCGAGTTCCGGGAAATGTTTGAAGACCGTTCCTTTGGGCGTACGTCTCCCGCGGTGGTGCCGCACAGCAATGTCACCGTGGGCCACAGCAATATTCGCACCTATTTTTCAGCAGAAGGCGACGTGGCCGGAGAAGTGGCCCGGGCTCTCAATGAAGCGGAAAGCAGCATTCACTTTATGGCCTTTTCTTATACCCATCAGGGCATTAATGAAGTGGTGAGTGCGAAAATGGCCGAGGGCGTTAAAGTACGGGGGATTTTTGACAATACCCAGGCTGGCTCCCGTTACAGCCAGTATCATCCGCTGAAAGCCGCCGGAGCCGACGTACGGCGGGACGGCAGCCGCGGTGTGATGCATCATAAGGTCTTTATTATTGATGAAAAAACCGTGATTACCGGCTCTTTTAATTTTTCAAAATCCGCCAATCAAAGAAACGATGAAAACCTGCTCATTATTGAAGATGAGGACATGGCCGCCAAATATATGCAGGAATTTCATAAGGTTTATGGCGAAGCAAAGGTACCCGAATGACCGAATTATATAGTTGGAATACTTTACCGGTGCAAAAAGTCACCAGTGGCAGCGTGATTCTTGACGGCGGCGGTGCCGGACGGGTGATTATGCCCCGCCGCTACGCAGGCGATGTTCAGGAACACGATCTTCTCAGAGTATTTGTGTATATGGACTCCACCGGCTGCCCGGCTGCCACCACGGAAGCCCCCAAAGCCACAGCGGGAGAATTCGCTTTTTTAAAGGCCGAAGCCGCTGACCGGGACGGTATTTACTTAGAGTGGGGCCCCGGTGCACCCCTGTTTTTACCCCATAATCCGGATAGAGATCCCCGGGAAGTGGGCAAGCACTATCTGGTGAAACTGGTCATTGATGAAGAGGGTGACTTAGAAGCCCGCAGCGATCTCTTGCATACGCTGAGTGAAGACGGAAGCAAAGATTTTGAGGCGGGTGAGGCGGTTAGCTTGCTGATTGGATACCCTTCTCCACTGGGGTATAAGTGCATTATTAACCACACTCACAAAGGCATTCTCTACAAAAATAAGGTATTCGAAGAACTGACCACCGGCGAAACCCGCACGGGTTACATCGAAAAGGTACGTGAAGACGGAAAACTGGATTTGAGTCTGCGTAAACCCGGCTATGACACCGAACACATGGACAAAAACGCCGCAAAAATTTTGCAAGCTCTTTACGCTTCAGGGGGTACGCTACCCTTTCACGATAAGAGTTCCCCCGACAGCATTCGGCAAAAGTTTGGCATCAGCAAAAAAGTGTTTAAACAAAGCCTCGGACGCTTATACAAAGAACGCAAGATTGTGTTTATCGAGCAGGGCATTCAGCTCAAAGATTAATCACTGTTAATCACTGCAGAGTTAATCACTGCGGCGATGAGAAGAATGCTCGTACACAATTTTCCAGCGGCCCGCGTGCTTTTTGAGAATATACGTGGAGCGGGACGTCATGTGCAGCACCTGACCGGTTTCAATGACACGGAACCCCCAGCTGGTTTCTCCGGTGGTCCAGGCGGTGTCATTTTCAATATTCACATATTCAGGGGCCCAGGAACCCTCATAATTGCTGTAGGCCAGAAAAGAACGCTGATAGGCGTTTTGCACCTCAAGGGTATTCTTAAACAATTTGCCGTTGGACCACAGTAAACGCACGTCCGGGTGAAATTGCTGCATCAGCAACTTAATATCTTTGTTTTTCTGAGCTTGTAATACCTGATCAATGGGGCCGGCCACCCTACGAGCCTGAGACGTATTCAGAGCATAGGGTCTGGCCATGACCGGGGATGTGATTTGCCCAAAGACGAGGGCAAGAATGAGCGAAAAAGGGAGCGCTCCACTCACTCGGCTAAACATTCGCATCATCAATTTTCTCCTGAAAACGGGTCACGAGGGTCACCAGCATATCGTAATCATGTTCGGTATAGGTGATATCCAGACCGGATTTTTCTAAGACATCCAGATCATCCGCCATGAGATCGCACTGGTCTAGCAAGTGCTCCAAACGGGTGAACACATCACTGACGATCTGTTTGCGCAAATAGGTTTGCACTTGTTTTTGTAAAGCGACGATCCGTTCCTGTACACGCTGTAGCTGATCGCCGCCTTTGACATAGCGCGCCAGCTGTTTGCTGTAATGAGCCATACGGCCCAGAGCGCGGTCCAGGTGATGTACGTCCATTTCCTGATCCAGGGCTTCAATTTTTTCGCGTATGTCAGCCTCGACGGCCAGCGTTTTTTCAAGGGCGTTTTCCATGGCGGGAAGCTGCCCCGATACTTTGGCAAGCTGATCAATTTGCAGGGCGTCTAAAAACGCCAGATGGGCATCCAGCTGCTGCTGAATGTCCTGATGCAAGGCATCGTAATCCACCTCAGGGCTCTCCGGGGAGGGATTTTGCAGAAAGTGCAGCATATTCTGTACTTCTTCATGATCGGGGTCGTATTCTCTGGCACTTTGGACATAGCTCAGGGCTTTATCGTCTTCTCGAAACACCAGAAAAATACGCGCCAGCTGCAAATAAGCTTCCACGTTGGGGCGATGCAAAGCAATGGCGTCCATTAACAGATGGCAGCCCTGCTTAACGAGTTCTCGATCGTCATAGTCTCGCATTTCAGCCAGCGCCAGCAGTGCGGTTCCCTTACTGCATAACAAATGAGACTCCTGAACTTTTAGTTCGTTTCTGCTGTTCAGGGCTTTTTGAGAATCGCTGAGGGCCTGTAAATCAAACATAATAATTTAATTTTAACGCAGTTTTATCACCTTAGACAGATGTTCCTCTCCCGTCCTAGAGGGTAAGACCGGAACCTTTTACCCCGATATCGAAGAATAATTGCAAATAATCCTGTGAATCCGACGACAAATGCTGCATCTCTTTGCGGTGCTCTTTTTTATCGGGACTGGGCACATAGGTTTTACTATCGTCTGTGGCTCCCAGAGAACGACGCAGCTCAAGACGGGGACTGTCATCGGGTTCACCGGGCTGCTGTCCCGGCCCGAGATAATTCACCAGCGCACGGGCCGCCTGGTATCCCATTTCCGTTTCCATTTTCACCTGATCCCCGTCCATACGGGTGGATACCTTGAGCTTGCTATAACCACTGCCCACCTTGGTTTTACCCACCCGTGTTCCCACGCGATCGGGCTTATTTACAAAGTAATCCTGGGTGTAGTCCCCACTCAATTGAACCCCCATACCGCCTAAAGTACGAATACCGGAATCAACGGCCATGGCTCCGGTGTAGTTAATACCGTGAGAACTTAAAAAGCTGCCGCCCAGAGAGGTAGCCAGGGTGCTTGAAGCATTCGCCAGAGTGGGCGCCAGTTGGGTACCCGGAATAAAAGCCACTGCTGTGGTGCCCACGGACACCACGCCGCTGATCATCTGGGAGTTACGTTTGCTGGTCTGGTGGTTTCTGAGGGAGTTGGCCAGTTGTAAAGCCAGATCGTTATTGTGCTTTTTAGCATGATCCGCAATACCGCCCAGGGCTTTTTTCATTTTCTGAGCCCGGACCGTGTCTCGTCCAAAAGCCCCGATATTAACAATGGGCAACATTTTCATCATGGTTTTTTTAAAACGGCCGCCGTCAACAGAGCCTTTGCTACGGCCAAAAGCCTGCATCAGACGCTGCCCCAGCCCCGGGCTAAAGCGCTTCAGCACCTTGCCAAAAGTGGGATCATCCATCACGCGAATCAAATTGGCACCGTTACGCACCTTCTGACTGGTGGTGCCAGGCTGTAGACGTTGCAGCTCAGAACCTTTGCGCACCCGGGTGGTTTTGTCAAAGACACTCAATTCCTGATCCCGAAAAGAAGGGTCAGACACCTGAATCCGGGTCAATGACGTGGAGCGGGGACGCGTAACGGGCACCGCAAGCTGCGATTTTTGCACCTTTTGTGTGGAGGTAGTAGATGAGGTATTGCCCACCTGAGATAAACGTCTAACGGGCTCCGTGCGCGGGGCGTAAGCATGAAATTTGGGGCCAAGACTCAGATTACTCATAGGAAACATCCTCAACAATGTTGTATGGGTAAAAGCATATCACTTTGGCATAACGGGCAGTGTGATGTACATCAAAATCACAGCGGCAATTGGACTTGCGCCTTGCCGGTATGGAGAGTAAGGTGGCGGGTCGTTCCAACGTCCAGGCGAAGATTATCAAAGAGAGAAACTACCCTTTCTGGAATTTGACTTCCTGAAGGCAGTTCTAAGCTCAAAGACGCCTGTCTTCCAGGTATCTGACTTTCAGGAGGATTCGTTTCTGTAAGTTCAATCAAAAAGGGCATACCGGGCCGACAGAGCCAGATGGTTCCCTGTTTCAGCGTGGCGATAGAAACGGTATGCATAAACAAACCTGCTGAGGAAAGCACTGAAATGGCCGACGTTAAACTGTGAACGGTGGCCCCGATGTGATGTAAACCCGGCCCCCTTTTGTGTAAGGCGCGCAGATATGGCCCTTCTGACAGGGGCTCAATCAAAAGTAAACGGGGAAGATCTTTCCCCAGAGTCACGTACTGTTCACGGGTCCCTTCGGCAGGAAAGGTCTCCACCGCTTCTTTTTTACAAAAAGCGGGCAACGCCTCTGAATTTTTTTTAAGCTGTTCTGTTAAAACAGCAACGTGATCCACAAACATGTTTAAACCTCTCAAAAGTTAAACTTTGTTAAACATTGACTTAAGCTAATTCCTTTATCCACAAGTTAGTGGGTGTCTGGAGCCATAAGACAAAGTAACAGGAGGGCCGCAGATGACGCAACCGAGCAGATTAATGTCTCCACAGCAGTTGATGCACATGACGCAAAACAATCGTTTGCGTCCCCTGAATTTTCCGCCTCCTGTACCCACCCGGCCACGTACCGCTTCTCCAGTACGCTTAAACAGTGTTTCCACCCTGTTAAGAGACCTGGCCCGCGTTCAACAACCCGCTGTCGCTCCCCGTCCGGCACTGCTGCCTCGCTTTCAGCAGCCTGTTCCTCAGCCCATTCCTCACACAGCACGGCAAAATATTCTGACGGGACTCCCGGCTCATATTCAACGGGCCCATACCCAAACCGTGGGCCGTACCGTGGGCGTCCAACCGATAACTTCGGCAGCCGCTCGTCAGCGTCAGCAAATTATTGTAAACAGTGGTTTAAAAGAATGGCAAAGTGGCGTCAAAGAAAGCGGTGGTCGCAATCAGGGCCCTCGCATTAATGAGTACGCCAAAAACTCCAAATTTGGTAAGGGCTACGAATGGTGCGGCTTTTTTACGGCCTTTAACTACTCCCAGGCAGGCTTTAAGCATCCTGAAAGCTTTGCTTCTTATCAGAAGGCCAGAGACTTTTTCTTGTACCGTTCTTACACCAGCCGCGACAGTGGCTTACATGCGCGTTTAGACCAGCAGCGCGAGCAGGATAAAGCCAGTGGCAGCAGCAGACAGTACTTTGCCATGGCTGAGTCCAACGTATTTGAATATGTAGATGCCTACAAACGCTATTACGGGCACATTGACCCGGCCGATCTCAAACATACCTGGCAAGATATTCCCATCCAGCCGGGAGACGTGGCCTTGTTTAATCACGGCCATGTGGGAATGGTTATTTCTTACGATCCGGGCAGTGGTGAACTGGTCACCGTAGAAGGAAATACGGCCGGAGAAGGACCTGACGGGAAGCGTTGGACCCAGGCCGTGGTGCGCAAGCGTTATGATTTATCTAAAGCCTCTGACCGCAAAAAATTTGACGGTTTTGGTCGACCCGCCGACAGCGATTTTGAATAATATTTCCGCAGAAGATTACCGTCAGCATTTGGCATCTGCTTCCGCTTCAGAAACTGAGGCAAAACACATGCTGAATACCCTTGCCGCTACCCTGGAACAGGAACTGCTGGGTCAGCCCTCGACGGAAATCGAAAACCAAAATCTCGAAACCCTGGACACCTATGACCTCAAAGAAATAGAGAACACGGCATTCCGTATTCTCTATTTAGACTACTTGTTTTTGATATACGCCCGGGAACACCGGGAGATTTTAGAGGACGAAACACAGACTCAAAAAGTACGAGAAAAGCTCGTGCGCCTACGTCAATGGCTAAAAAGCATTTGAGCTAGTGGCTCTCGCCACCCTCGTGACTGTCACTGCTATCGTGATTTTCTCCAGAAGCGCTATGGTGTTCATCACCGTGATGGTCACCGGATTTTTCTCCGTGATCGCTACCATGCTCGCTTCCGTGATCACTACCATGTTCGCTGCTGTGCTCATCACCATGACCCGCAGCATCGCCGTGGCCACCGCCACCATGATGTCCCTGACTTTTTTCAATGGCTTCTAAATATTTATCTCCCTCTTCATAAAGCTCAGGGTAACAGGCACTTACACTCAGTAAAAGGGCACCGGCAAAAGCCAGACGCATTGCTTTGGTTATTGGCATGATGAATATTCCTCATAGTTTGGTGTTGGTTTTAGAGTTAAGTATAACAAGGCACAGGCTTTTCCGGTATGCTATAACCTATGATTTCACAGCACCCGATAAAAGGTTTAAACATTTTAAAAGGTTTAGTGAGTACGGTCTTACTCACGGCACTTATCGCGCCCGGATTTTCAGCACAGGCAGAAGAACTGGACATTTTTCACACCGGCGACGTGAACGGACTGGCTTCTAGCTATCTTTATGACATTCGCTTGCCCTATTTAATGACCTCTGATTTTGTCAAAGCTCAGGGCCAGGCACTGGGCATAAAAGACTTTGGCGTTTCACGCACCTCCGTTTATTTTCACGCCCGGGGTCATTATCTCTGGGGCGAAAGCTTTGGGATCCGAGAACTCAAGACTTTTTTAAAAGCACCGCCCACCCCCATCAAGGTCAGTACTATTAAAGTCATTGAGGCCAATGACAGCTTACTTTTTGCGGATCAGGCGGCAAATCTGGCCTTTCGGCTGGGAGAATTTGTGCAGGACACTCCCCGTTATGCCCGACAAACCCGCACCGTGGAAGCCCATTTGTACACTTATCCTGACGGCGTTCGTTTACTTAAGCTGGCCCGTTATAGCCCGCAGGAACAACGCCCGGAGCCTACACCCAATTTAACCCTGGCGACGGATCCGCTGATCTGGGAAATGATTCTCGGCTTTGACATGCAGTTTCGTCAGGCTGAAAAAAGCAGCCAGCTCAACCTCATCGGTAAGCCTCAGGGAGAAGGCACACGGCGTATGGCGCTGCTGGACAATTTGCGCACACCCGAAAGTCTGCTGGTGGATTCCGGTAACCTATTAGAAGGTCTGAGTTCTGTGCTCACGGATCAACTGTCCCTTCAGCGGGTGAACTCCCTTAACATGGCGCAGAAGATGGGCTATTTTGCCATCAACGTGGGGAAAAAAGAACTCCAGGGCGGCCTGCCCAATTTGCTTAAAGAACAGGAAAAATTTCAGCTGCCCCTGATTTCTGCCAGTTTAAAACAAAACGGCGAATATGTGTTTCCACCATATAAAGTGTACCGGGGCCCGGAGCATTCGGTGGCTTTTATTGGATTGGCGGATCCTCGCTCCCTCAACAATCTTAAACGTTTACAGGTGATTTCAGACAGCACGGAAGTGTTGGCACCTCGCAAAGCACTAGAAGAAGCACTGTTGCAGTTGCAGAATCAGGAATCTCCCGATGTCATTGTGCTACTGGCCCACTTGCCCGCTGAAGAACTGCGCGCCATTGAAAGTTTTAATCGTGACTTGCATCTGGTGCTGGCCAATACCGGAGCGCCACTGCAATCTCTTAAAGAGTCTCTGACCACCGATCGTAACAGCACACCCAGAGCTTTTGTGCCTCGCAGCAGTGCTCACGGAGTCAATCAGGTGCATTTGGACATCGGAGAACAAGAAATTGAGCTGGCCAGCGAAATGCTGCCGGTGTACTTTGATTTGCCCACGCAGGAAAACTATTTACCAGATATTCTGCGCATTCGCCAGAACGTGTACAAAGACGCTCTGGATATTCTGGTGCCCAATCTGGGCCCCGTCATCAGAGAAGATCCCGTCCTGCTGAACTTATTCTTAAATTCTGAAAGCACGCAAAAGGCTCGGGAACGACTGAGTGCTTACCACGCGCTCAGTGACGACGCTTTTTTGCAGATTTATCAGCCCTTTATGACCCGGGAACTGCTGCACCATTTTGAAATGAACGTGCTCATGGAACGTTTTAATGCCGAGGTGGTGGTGTTTAAAAAAGGTTCTGAGAACAGTCTTAGCATTCCTGGTGCCATGCCCCGCCTGCTGGTGTATGAACGTCTGAAGCTCAATGACACCTTAAACACCTTTTACCTCAATGGCAATCAGCTGGATGCCCTGCGAAAGATTACTGGAGAATCCTTGTCCTTTGGCGGTTTTGACGCCGGCACGAGCAAGGTTTGGGGACAACCTCTGGGGGGCACAAAAGTATTTTATAAAACGCTGATTCCCTCGGGGGTGACGGCTCTGGAACCGGTGCAAAAAATCCTCGACAACGCACGGGAAGATACCCAACCCGACGTTTATCTCAGAAACGTGATTTTAGAAGAATTTGAAGCCCTCAACAAACGTAACGCACCCTCGGACCGCATGGCGCAGTTAATGAAGCCGCTGTGGAACGAAAAACGTACGCTCTTTACCCTGGGTCTAGAAGATTTACAGTTTAATGTGAGCGGCTACAACGCTTATAACAATGATGCGTATTCAGAGGTGCGTGAAACGCGGGTCATTTCTCCCAGCAGTTTTAATTTTGGGGCCCGGGCCCGGGCCTATAGCGGTATCGAAAACAGCTGGCTGGGCTGGACCAACGCGGTACAGGCCAGGTTTGAAGGGCTTTCAGTGCTGGAAGTGACTGAAGACGAAAGCAACGAGCGCTTCACGGAAAATCAGGACGATTTACGCTTTTCCAGTGAACTGGAATTTCGTTTGCTGAAGTTCTCCCTCTTTGATACGGCCCTGCCCTTAACGCCTTTTATTGAAGGGGTTTACGATACGGAATTTACGCCCACCATCAATGCCGACACCCAGATGCGGAACCCGATTCAGTCAGAGCTCAGGGGTGTTTTTGGTCTGGGTATGCCACCGGGCCCCCGCCTGAAAACCTTTAAAACGGGTCTGGCACTGCGGCGGGACTTTAACGTGCCCAACAATATTGAGGGCGGTGTGGATTTTAAACTGGTGCACGAACAACCTATTAACGCCGGGTTGCGCTGGAACAATGATGTGGACTTTCGCTACTTTTTTCCCTCACCCAACGATAACGCCTCCAGCCTGGGCCTGACCGCCCAGTGGGTTTCTTCGGTAAACTTACTGCTTACGGACAATTTGTCCCTGCGCTTTTTTGCAGACAGCTACGTGTTTCAGGGCAAGTTGCCTTCCACATCACAAATTGGAGCCAGCGTCATTCTGGGCGTAGGATTAGGCTATGACAGGCTCTGGAAGCCTTTTTACGAGCCGCTGTTTTAAGGTACAAACTATGCCTTTACACACAAAAATATTACTGGGCATGGCCATCGGCATTCTGGCGGGCGGCCTGGTGCAAGTCCTGGGAGTGCCCCCCGAGACGGTGGAAGCACTCAATGCCTGGATTAAACCCGTGGGCGACATTTTTTTGCGTCTGCTGTTTATGATGGTGATTCCGTTGATTCTGTCTGCGCTGACGCTGGGCATGGCGGAACTGGGGGATTTGAGTCGCATCGGGCGCATTGGGTTAAAAACCCTGATTTATACGCTGCTGGCTTCCGGCAGTTCCGTGGCGGTGGGTCTGGTGGTATTTAACGTTTTTCAGCCGGCCAGTAGCCTCAACCCCAACGACCGCCAGATGCTTTTACAGCAGTTTTCAGAACAGACGAATCGGGTCAAAACCACTCTGGCCACGGCCCCCGCCAAAAGCTTTGGCGACACCCTGGTGCAACTGGTGCCCAAAAATCCCTTTGAGGAAATGGCGCGGGCTTTTGAAAGTGGTTATACCGGGGGTGGATTGCTAGCAGTCATGTTTTTTGCGCTCATTCTCGGACTCGCGCTGTCAGTGGCAGATCAGGAAAAAGTAGCCCCCGTTAAAGCCCTGCTAGAAGGGGTTTATGAAGTGGTGATGCAGGTGATTGGTTTTGGCATGAAACTGGCGCCCTACGGGGTGGCCTCGCTGCTTTTTGTCATGGTTTCCACCACCGGCTTTGGACTTTTAAAAACTTTAATTTATTACGTGCTTGTGGTGCTGCTGGCACTGGGCATTCAATTATTTGGCGTTTATGCCCTGATTCTGCAATTTGTGGCCAGACTGTCACCGCTGAAATTTTTCAAAGATATTCAGGAAGTGATGATCACCGCTTTTGGCACCTCTTCCAGTAACGCCACCTTGCCCACCGCCATTCGGGTCAGCACCGAAAAGCTGGGGCTCCCGCCTAAAATTTCACACTTTGTGCTCACTATTGGTTCTACGGCCAACCAGAACGGTACGGCATTATTTGAAGGGATGACGGTGCTCTTTCTGGCCCAGTGCTTCGGCATTTCTCTGAGCCTGACCCAGCAGGTGACGGTGGTATTTATGGCGATTTTAGCGGGTGTGGGCACGGCAGGCGTACCCGGTGGCTCGCTGCCATTAATGGCCAGCATCCTGATTTCTGTAGGAGCCCCGGGAGAAAGCATTGCCATTATTTTTGGCGTGGATCGCATTTTGGATATGTCCCGTACGGTTTTGAACGTAGCCGGAGACATTGTGGCGGCAGCAGTGATTTCTCGCTTAGAAGAACCCGACTTTGACCATCCTGAGGCTTCGGAGATTTCTTAAGCGCATTCTTTTCTTAACCGTATCCTAATGTATACTGATTAAAAAATTAACGGAAGAAAACTCATATGACCGATGAACCCATTCTCTCCGTCTCCGGTGTGAGTAAAACCTACAAAGGGGGCTTCCAGGCTCTCAAAAAAGTAGATTTAAACATTAAAAAGGGCGAAATCTTTGCCCTGCTTGGCCCCAACGGAGCGGGAAAAACCACCTTAATCAGCATTATTTGCGGCATTGTGAACCCCAGTACGGGCACCATTCTGGCAGACGGCCACGACGTGGTCAAGGATTACCGCAGCGCACGCCAGAAAATTGGCCTGGTACCTCAAGAAATTGCCCTGGGACCCTTTGAAACCGTCTGGAATACGGTCAAATTTTCTCGGGGTCTTTTTGGAAAAGCGCCTGATGCCTCTCACTTAGAAAGTGTCTTAAAAGAGCTTAGCCTGTGGGACAAACATAAAAACCAGACCCGCATGCTTTCCGGAGGCATGAAACGCCGGGTCATGATAGCCAAGGCCCTTTCTCATGAGCCCGCCATTCTCTTTTTAGACGAGCCCACCGCCGGGGTTGATGTGGAACTGCGCCGGGACATGTGGAAAATGGTGCGCCGCCTGCGAGAGTCGGGCGTGACCATTATTTTGACCACCCACTATATTGAAGAAGCCGAAGAAATGGCGGATCGTATTGGGGTGATCAACAAAGGCGAAATTGTGCTGGTAGAAAACAAGCACGATCTCATGAAAAAACTGGGTAGCAAACAGCTAACCCTCAGTCTGAAAAAACCGCTAAACGCGGTTCCCGAATCCCTGGCAGATCTCTCACTGGAACTTTCCAGTAACGGTCAGGAACTTTCTTATACCTATGACACCCAGGAAGAACAGGACATGGTGTCCCTGTTTCAGCGTTTAGAAGCTGCCGACATTCATTTTAACGATTTAGAAACCCACAAAAGCAGCCTTGAAGATATCTTTGTGGGACTCGTGGGAGACAAGTCATGAATATTCACGCCATTAAAGCCATTTTTCATTTTGAAATGGTGCGTTTTGTGCGCACCATGTACCAGAGTATTTTATCGCCGGTACTGTCTACCTCACTGTACTTTGTGGTGTTTGGCTCAGCACTGGGGTCGCGCATTAACAGTATAGAAGGTACTGAATACGCCGCCTTTATTGTGCCGGGCCTGATTATGCTCACTCTTTTAACTCAAAGTGTCTCCAACGCTTCCTTTGGTATTTATATGCCAAAGTTCTCTGGCACTATTTATGAGGTGCTGTCAGCGCCCATTTCGCCCTTTGAAATTGTGGCCGGATATGTGGGCGCTGCGGCCACCAAAGCCATGGCGCTGGGACTGATTATTTTGGCCACTGCCCGTATATTTGTAGACTTTTCAATCCTACACCCCTTCTGGATGCTCTCCTTTTTGTTTTTGACGTCGATTACTTTTAGCCTCTTTGGTTTTATTATTGGGGTATGGGCCGACGGTTTTGAAAAGCTGCAAATTATTCCCCTGATGGTCATTAGCCCACTGACCTTTCTGGGCGGTAGCTTTTATTCTATTAAAATGCTGCCCCCCTTCTGGTATAAACTCACATTGTTTAACCCCGTGGTGTACTTAATTAGCGGGTTCCGCTGGAGCTTTTACGGTTCTTCAGATGTGAGCGTGGGCATTAGCTTAGGGATGACCGGCGTGTTTTTGAGCATTTGCTTGTTCGTGATCTGGCTGATTTTTCGCACCGGTTACAAAATCAAGGCTTAGAAAGCCCGGCCCTACAGGGTGCAACCCGATGTGGCATGGGCAAAGCGTTTTAAAAGCGCTATAGTAAAAACAATTCAAATAATATTTAGACCGGCGCTCAGAGTGCCGGTTTTTTTACGTGAAAAGCCACGTATTTAACGCTGTGTGCAAGCGCTCCGCATCGTCGAGATCATAGACCGTAATATACAATCGAACCCGTTTCGTCCGGTGATACAGCCAGAAAGTATGCGGACGGCTTCTCGCAAGCAATCCCGGCTTTTTAAAAGCAAATCCGCGAATGTCTTCGACACGAAAACACTGTGATTTCACGGGAAGTGGATACTGCCTGAGGCGTAAGTCACCGTCTGCTTCAAGAATTTGTATGTTCAAAAGCCAGGCGGCAGCCAAATAGATAAAATAAAGTCCCGGTAGAGTGGCCACACAAAGGAATATGACCAGCCAGAAGCGAACCTCCAATAATGTGACGGGACTTGCCCAGACAGCCAGAAATACTTTTGGAAGATGGGATAGACCTATGTACGAAAACTGAAGAATCATAGCTCCAATACCTAGGGTCAATAGGAAGAGCGACACCCGTTCTAACAAGGGAAGCGCACTGGTCACCAGTAATTGTTTGCGGTGTTCCAGTACGCTTAATCCCAACCAGTTTTCGGCCGTTAACCGATACAAAAACACGGTTTAGCTCTGAGTTTGAACGCCCTTCCAGAAGGCCACATGATCTTTAATATTTTCGGCGGCAGGCCTGGGATCAGGATAGTACCAGGCGGCGTTCTCGTTGCGTTCACCGTCTACCACCACATGATAGTATTTGGCAGTGCCCTTCCAGCCACACACAGAAGTATGTTCACTGGGTTCAAAATATTCTTGCTTGAGACCTTGTGGTGGAAAATAGGCGTTGCCCTCCACGGATTCTGTGTGTTCGCTTTCGGCGATAACTTCGTCATTCCAGATGGCTTTCATCATATAGCTCCTGTTTTTGTTGAGCATAATCTCAGACACAGGTTGAAAACCGGGGTTGACAAAGGTGGACTCAGGGGGCATAATAGCCATCATTAAGCTAACTTAATTTTCCACACGAGCCGCTGTTTTAAACAGTGGCTATTCTATTAGGTTAGCATTTGGGTCAGTATTTGGTTCAGCATTCAGTGGGATAACCCCTGTGCTGAACCGCCTCCATTAACTGCTCACGGAGTGCCACAGAAAAAGACACTGGTGGGCTCATAACGTGGGTAGAAAACCCGCGTTGAGATTGTTTGAGACGAATCACAATCCGATCCGGGAAAAAGCCAATTTGACGGATATTGTCTTTGGCATAGGTGTGAGTGGTGGTGTGTCCCAGTCTGTTCTGAAAATGATGCTCCAATTGGTGTTGCGTCAGTACCCATTTTTGCTGTGGGGCCATATTGCCCAGGAACAGTTTTTTAGCCAGTACTGCCGCGATCAAAAGCATGGGCAGACCCGTACCCATAATGGCCAGACTGATCCAGTTTGTCCCGAAAAAGGCCGTGTGGAAAAAGAGAATAATCCCCAGACCGATTACGCCCACCGCATAAAATAGCCACTTCTGGGCATTGCTGACGGTGTCACTTTCCGAGGCGGCTTCCTTGCCCACGGTTTCCCAGATCACGTGCTCGTCCGTTACTTCCAGGCGCACGTGATCCTGCACGGTGGTTTGTGGTGTAGGTTCTTGTGTTTTTATCATCATGCTCTGATTTTAAAGCCAGGCGAGAGTGAAAAACCCTTAAAAAGTGCTCAAAAAAACGTAAAAATTCAGTTTCGACAGATGCTAATCCCCGGCCAGAAAAAAGTCCATTTGCCAACTGCCCTGCGCGTTGCGGGTAAAACCGGCCCGGTAATCAATGCCCTTTCTTAAAAAGGCTTTAGAGATATACCCTTCCGTATTGCCCAGTTTTACCTTTGCCCAGGGTTCTTTCACATCCAGTACGGTAACCACCTCATAAGTCAGGCGTTGCAGCACCTCAGAGGACAAACTGGCCGCCTGACGCAGGGCCACGTTTTTGCCCATCACCACCGCATCCTGATAAGGGTCTTGCATATCGCAATGATATACGTAAGGCGCGGCAAAGCGAGTCCCTCCGTCGGTAAACTTACCGCCAAGGGTCAGAGCTTCGTCCAGTTCCTTCCAGAGCTTAGAGGTGGTGGGAGACTGTCTCAGATTCCAACGGTTAACAAAAGCATCCCACCCGTTATCAGAACCGTAGCCGATTTTGACGCGGGGCGACACCATTTTTTTGAGGGCCGTAACGTCTTTTCGGCCGCTCGCCTGCAATAAGCGCGTGCGATAACGGGCAAAACTGAGATTATCCAGTCCCTGATCCGTGGGCGCACAGGTGGTGGCCATCGCGGGCTGTGCGTGACTCAAAAGCACCTGGGTAAACAGCGTTAAAAACAAGAAGGGCTTTCTCACGTACTTTTTCACATCCTTCATGCGTTGATCAGATCTTTCACAATGACTTCCGTACGCTCAATGTCTTTTAAAAAGACCCGTTCGTCCTTCTGGTGATAGGGGAAAATCGCCGGTTCAACCGCCACACAGGGAATAGCCTGGGACTGTTGATTCAAACATTTGCCGTAGTGCAAATAGTCGTTGGTGTTATTGGTCAAACGTACTTCCGGCTCCAGAGCCACCACCCGCTGCTCTAAAAGGGTGGTGCTTTGGATCAGCTCCTCAGAAGGCTCTAAACCGTTTTTTTCCCAGTGCTTGGAATACAGCGCCAGACCGGGTTCACCTCTAAAAAGTGGCGTGGTGTCAATGGTAATGACCCGGGAAGGCAGAGGCAAATGCTTGAGCACATAGGCAGATATGCGTTCGGCTCCCATGCCCGCATGCATACCTTCACCGCCGTTTCTGAGGCGTTCAGGATGTTTTTTAAGGCCGTAACTTTCTTCCATTTCCGATAAAAACAAATACAGCGTGGGAAAATTTTCATGGGAGCTTTGCAACATCAAACTCAGCGCCATACCCAGCCCGACGGTGTCGTCCATTTGACCGATGATTTCGGTTTTGCTAATGCTTACCGGCAGGCTTTCAGGTGGATTTTCCGGAGTGCCTTCGGCAATAAAATGGTCGATTTTGTCCAGATGGGCAGACAGGGCCACAGGAGCCACGTCTTCTCTACCGGGCACGCGAATCAGAAGGTTGTTATCGGGAATGTGAATCAGTTCTGCTCCCTCACAGCGAGACACCAGTTCCTGAATAAAGGGGTGGATACGATCTTCATAGGAGCTAAAGCAGGGAATTTCAGCACAGGCTTTAATGAGTTCAAGGGTACTTGTCATAAGTCAACGTCTTTCAATGGTGTAGGTTTCGTAGATTAAGTGAAACTCTAGCATAGCAAAAGAAGGTTTTTACGATTGTGATCTTAGCGCCCGTAGTGAATCACAGTGGTGCTGCGTCCTAAGTCTCTGGCACGGTTAATCATCACATTGATATCTTCAGGACTTAAAGAGCGGGTGAAAGCCTGATTGGCTCCCGGGGTGTTTCCCCCTTCGCTAAAGTCCACACCTTCGTGAAAAGCCAGCGCAGGATCCGCAAATAAAACGTTTCCGGGATTTCGCGGGTCTGGTCCCACCGCCGGTCATATAGTGGCGAAAGGGTTGCTCCGTACTGCCAGGAACACCACTCAATAAAATGGGGCGCTGGCCCCTGGCCAGACTATCGCGAATGTTTGCCAGCACCTGTTCACCCTGACCGGCGGAAAAATTACGCTGTCCCGTTTCTTTGATTTGACCGCCGGTTAAACGGTTCACGGCGCGACTGATCTGAGAGGTATCAATAGCCCAGGGTGCTCCACCACGGGTTTTACCGCCGGATACCTGTCGAGAAAGCTGCACCACTTCCCGCTCACTTAAGTCAGTTTGAA
>CAYFGW010000039.1:0-24579 GCA_964342365.1 uncultured Candidatus Sericytochromatia bacterium
GCCCTTTTTTCATTTGATTCATCATATTACCTTTACGTCCAATCTAAGAGGTGTTGTCCTTGCTGCACGCGCTCTCCGGCCTGCACCAGCAGGGCGCCTATGGTTAAGTCCGTGGGCGCATCATAGCGCATTTGCATCTTCATGGCAGAAAGCGTATACAAACCGTCTCCGGCCTGCACCCGATCTCCCACTTTGACATGCCACTCCAGCAGGGTAGCGGTCATGGCAGCCTGTGCAACATCTGTGCTCTGACGAACGGTTTTTTCAGAAGATTTCTTTTCTGTGCAGTGGTTCACGCCTTCATAAAGCCACACAAAATTTCCGTTTTCCCACCTCACATCGTAGCGACGCACCCGCTGCGCCCCTTCATCTGACTCATTCAGCACCATGATGCGGTAGGTGTTGCCCCCCGTAGCAAACACCTCTACAGCATTCGGCGGAAGTTGCAGCGCCCTGGCCAGCTGTTGTTGTATCGTCAAAGCTTCCAATGAACGGGCCTCCAGTGAGCATAGGCAGAATGCTCCTGAGATTCACGCTGAATACGGGGCTGAGACATTCGGGACTGAGACATGCCTGTTAGCGCAGTCATAAATGAGGCCGCTGAAGATGTGTCTGAAGCAGTTGTCAGGGGATGTTCCAGGCTGCGGGTGTGATAATGCCCTGCCACCACATCTGGCTGTTCTAAAGCCTGTATCAACTCAGGCTGATTGGTAGCAAATCCGTCTTCCCCCTGAATAATAAGGGTGCGAAGGGCATACAATAAACGCTGACGGCAGGTGTCACGATCTGTGGCATGGGCAATCACTTTCATCAGCAGCGGATCGTATGAGGTAGACACCTGCATGCCCGGATAAATGCCGCTGTCCAGACGAATCCCCTGCCCTGTGGGATATTCTACATGCACAATACGACCTCCCGCGGGCAGTCCGGTGTATGGATTTTCGGCATAGATACGCGCTTCCATCGCATGTCCGCGTCCGGTAAAAAAGGTGTCCAGTACACTATCCAGCGATTCGCCCTGCGCAATGGCTAGCTGGCAGGCCACCAGATCGCTCTGGCAGCGGACCTCGGTCACAGCATGTTCCACCTGCAGGCGCGGGTTCACTTCCAGAAACCAGAATTGACGACCGTCCCACAAAAACTCCACGGTACACACCTGATTTAGCCCGAGATGTTGGGCGATGTGTTCAGCACAGGCCAGCATCTCTCTCAGGTGCTGCCCGGGCAGACCTACGGCCGGAGATTCTTCAAACACCTTCTGACGGCGGCGCTGCAACGAACACTCTCGATGCCCCACGGCCTTCACCTGCCCGAAGCGATCCGCCAGAATTTGCACCTCAATATGCCGGGCGCTTTCCAGGGCTTTTTCAATGAGCACGTCTCCCTGTTGAAAATACTTCTGTCCCATCAGGGTTGCCATTTGTAAGGCCTCTGCCAGTTGCTCAGGGTGGTCCACCCATTGCATACCGAGTCCGCCCCCGGCAGCAGTAGGCTTCACCATCACCGGATAAGTCATGGTGGACTGCACCGTAAGCCCCGCGCTGCTCAGCTCCTGTTCCGGCAAAATAACGTGGGGCAGGAGAGGCACCTGCATTTCCGAGAGACGTTCTGCACAGCGATGCTTCTGACCCGCAATCGCAAGAGCGGTGGCATCTGGCCCGATAAAGGGCACCCCTGCTTCCGCACAGGCGGCAGCAAAGTCGGCCCGTTCTGACAAAAAACCGTACCCCGGATGAACGGCCGCCCGCGTTGATTGTGCCAGCGCAATGATGTCAGCCGCAGCGGTATAGTCACAGCAGTACACCTCGTCCGCTATCTCTAAGAGGGGCAAATGGCGGTCGTTCTGGGCATAAATCATCAGCACTTTATAGCCCAGTTCTTTACAGGTGCGCGCAATGCGTCGGGCAATCGCCCCACGATTGGCGATAAGGACAGTCTGAAAATGATTCATGGCGTGCTTCATCGGGCGTGTTTCATCGGGGCGGGTTGCCCTGTAACTTATCGGGGTAACCTATACGGCGCTTGTGGTAAAAACTCTTTAGCGAACGGTAAAGCACCTGGCGGGTATCTTCCGGGTCAATAATATCGTCAATGTACATCGCGGCAGCCGCCAACTGGGGCGCGTCCGTACGGAGCCCCAGAGACTCTAATTTTTGAATCTGCCGCTGCCCCTTTTCGCTGTGCTGCATAATCTGATGCATCGCGGCATCGCTCATGACGCCGATCATGGCTCCGGGATAGGCAAACACCAGATCGCCTTTGCTAGATTTGGGATGCAGCATCGAATAGGTACCGCCAAAGCATCGGCGCACCACCACCGTTATTTTTAGACTGCGGACGTTGTAAATGGCATGCATGGCCTGGGTCATATGGGTCAAAATACCCGCTCGCTGTGAAGCCAGCGTGGGCAGGGCACCGGGCACATCCACAAGAGACAGCAGCGGGTAATTAAAAGCGGCAATAAAGGTCAAAAACCGGGTCATTTTTCGGGTGGCTTTGACATCCAGTACGCCCCCTAAATGAAGCGGCTGACTGGCCACCACCGCCAGGGTGTAGCCGCCTAACTCTATAAAGCCTGTGAGTAAATTGGGGGCAAAGTCTGCCTGAGTTTCAAAAAAGTGCTGATGATCGGCACAGGCCTGCACCACCTTGCGCATGTCAAAACCCGTTTGAGAGTCGGCGGGAATACACCGGGCAATTTCCGGGGTTTTGCGCTGCTGCTCTGAAACGGGCAAGGCAGAAAAAGGGCGTACCGCGGGCCGGGCCTTGTAATGAGGTGGCAGCCATTGTAGCAGTTCCCGGGCTCTTTCTAAGACCGCCTGGTCCCCCTGCTCTACAAAATGTACGTTACCCGTATCATGAGTGTGTACAGTCACACCACCCAGTTCCCGGTCACTGAGGTTTTCACCAGTGGCCATGGCGTTGACCCGAGCTCCGGCAATAGACAAACTTGATTCTGTCTCCATAATCACCCAGTCGCTGAAGGTGGCCATAAAGGCAGATGCACCGATACAGGGTCCAAACACACAGGCAATCTGAGGCACCACTCCAGAAAGTTCAATGCCTCCAGTCATGGCGGGCACAAAGCCCTCCATAATATGTACCGCCTCTGAAATCCTGGCACCTCCGGATTCTAACAGGGCCACAATGGGAATGCCACTCTGATGAGCAAAGCGCTGACACTCGGCAATCTGACGGGTTTGCAACGCGCCCAGACTACCTCCCTGAACGCTAAATTCCGTGGCGTAGGCAATGACCGGCTGACCGTTCACATCACCATGACCACACACCACGCCATCATCCACCGGATTCTGTGCCGGGCGCTCTTTGGCATAGCGAAACATTTCCAGAAACGTACCGGGGTCAAAAAGTTGCTGCAAGCGCTCACGGGCGCTGAGTTTTACGGGGTCAGTTCTGTTTACGTGGTCAGCCATGCTAACCCCAACGTATGCCCGGCGCCTACTGCCACGAGCAAAATATTTTTGCCCGGTTCAAACTGTGAGTGGCGCTGAGATAGTAAAACCGGAATGGAAGCCGAAGATAAATTGCCCACCTCGGGCAAATTCAGCAGCATTTTTTCGGCGGGAAGGCCCAGTTGTCGGGCCGCTTCTTGCAAGATATTTATATTGGCCTGATGGGGCAACACATAGTCCACCTCATCAAGGGTTAGATCCAGTGCCGTCAAAAACTCACGGGTGTAATGCACCATGGATTCCACCACCTGAAAAAAGATTTGTTCACCATTATGCATTTGGATAAAATGCTGCCTGTTTTGCACGGTTTCCTCAGAGGCCGGTTGGCGTGCCCCACCAGCGGGCGTAAAGACCGAATAAAAACCGCTGCCGTCCGCCTTAATATCCACCGCACGCAGTCGCAGCGTTACAACATCTACCGCTTCGGGGGAACTGAGAACGACAGCACCGGCACCGTCTCCAAAAATGGCCGCGGTAACGGGATCTTCAGGATTCACAAAACGGGAGCGAGTTTCTGCTGAAAGCACCAGCGCGTGTCGGGCTCCGGTGGCCACATGACGGGCTGCAGTATCCAGAGCATAGATAAAGCCTGAGCAGGCGGCAGAGAGGTCAAAAGCAGGGCAGTGGTCATTGCCCAGCGCGTGCTGAATGAAACACGCCGTGGCCGGGCTCGGGTGATCTGGCGAAATGGTGGATAAAACAATCAACTCAAGAAATTCAGGAGAGACCTGAGCCTGACGCAGCGCATCACGAGCAGCGGCAAGGGCCATATCTGAAGTGGATTTTTCCGGGGACAGCACGTGCCGTTGCTTGACCCCGATGCGCTTTTGTACCCACCGATCATCAAAAGGCAGGCCACCCCGCGCAATGACTGCGGCGTTATCTAATACCTGCTCCGGCAAATAGTGTCCAACACCCTGAATATAGGCGTCACATCTGAATAGCATAGAACATCCAACCTTCTGAAAAAATTATACCGTTTATTAAAAGATTTTTCAAAAAATGTTTTTTCTATGTTAAATCCCACAACATCACAAGCCCAACGCAGATAACTTTGACACGGGGTAGACTATTCCTTCGTTCAAATTTAACTCACCATGTTTAAAGGGGCTTCACATATTATGGATTATTCACGATTGGCATCTGACGTAACCTACACTCGCCAATTTGCTGAACAGCTTTTACAGAACGCATTATTTCGAGATGCGGCCCTTAAAGCCAATCAAGCTGAAGAAGAAAAGAAAACCGATGCCAGCCAGAGCAGCAGCCAGACGGGCAGCAGTGATACCGGACTGGACAACATACTGGGCGCACTGTCCACGGCGATTCAGGACGCGGGACAGGCTTATGAAGCCGGACAGGCTCCCGACGCCACGGAAGCAGACAGTCTTGCCGCGCTGATTAACCACCCTTTCCTGAAGGAAGCCCTGGGCCAACTGCCCCTGGAAAGTGCGCTGTCCCTCAAAGTTCTGGTGGGTCAAATTCCCGCCGAAGCCGCTGAGCAAGCCATTGATTTAATCAATAGCGTTCCCGCAAACACCGTCTCCAAAGTGGCCAGCACCCTGCAGAACTTGAGCAGCGAAGACCTGGATAAGGGCGTTCAGTTCTTCCAGGCGCTCTTTAGCGATCGCAATGACCGCATCTTCTCCCAGGATAACAACCGCGACCTGTATCTCAACAACAACAATTCTCAAAGCATCAGCGGTGCAGAACTGAACAAATTCCTGAGAACCGCTTACTATGTACAGGCCAGCGGCGCCGATGTGGGCAAATTTCTGGATCAGGCCACCGATGTGGTCAACCGCGGAGATTATGACGATCTGGACAGCTTCCTCAGCACCGTGGATATGGTGATGTACCAGCAGCAAGATCTCAGCAAATATCTGGATTTCTCCAAGCAAATGCTGGACGAGAGCGTTCATGATTTTGAATCCAACAGCTTCCAGGCATATATGACCATGGCTTACGGTGGTTCTCTGGAAAATTACATGGATCTCAGCAGCAATCTGGTGACGACCGGCGCCGAAGGCCGCAATAATCTGGTGGACCTTACCCGCATTACCGTCGATTTCCGTGATGCCGGTGGTTATGTGCCCGCCCTGTATCAAATGCTCGCCGACGAAGCCAACGAAGGCGGTGACGTGCGCGCTCTGATGAATGATTACATGGCCATGCAGGGACTGGCGGACACCAGCCCCGACTTCAGCAAATTTGATCGTATTGAACGCATCGACGGTGATCCCATGGTGATTCAACAGGGCGAAAGCGCAGCACTGTTTGCTCAGGCCATTAGCAGTGTGGATGGCTTACTCCCTGAAAGCGTGTTGTTCTGGAGTTCTGTGGAAACCGGTGCCATGGGTCAGGGCAGTAGCTACTTAGATCTTTCCACCCTGCCCCCCGGCACCTATAATATCGGGGTCAAAATTGGTAATTATTCAGGTACGGACACCGCCTTTAAAACCGTCATTGTGGAAGGCAACGGTGAAACCCCTCCCGATAGCGGTGATGACATTGTACTGAACGATGCCGGACAGGTCAAAATCACCCTGAATGAAGGCTCTGCCAGCCTCCGCTCCGACCTTTATGTACAAAAGAACGGTGGCGAACCGCAACTGGTAGCAGAGAACGCCCAGAAGGGTGGAGAAGTGACGCTGACCCAGGATTACAAGTCAGGGGACAAGCTAGACTTCCTCATTCGCACCTTCCCCAAAAACGGTGGTGAGCCCTATGAGCATTCCACCAGTGGCCCCGGTTATGAAGGACGCTCTTATGCCAGCGTCACTCAGACCTCAGGCACCACCTGGACCGTGGGATTAGAAGATCTGCCCGGTAATAAAGCGGACTGGGATATGGATGATGTGAAGCTGACGGTGGAACTCATCAAAGTGGTATCTCAGGATAATGATGATAACGGTGAAGTGGACGGTGAAGTTATTATTGGCGGCGGGGGTAACGCACCTGCTCCAGAGCTTTACAGCGCTGAAGAAACCGCGAATATCACCCGTACTGCCCTTGAGGAACTGGGAACCGGAGCCTCTGCCAGTGAAGTGGCCGAAGCACTGAACTCCCGTTACTATGCTTCTGTAGATGCACAAATCAGCGACAATCAGACGTATACGCAACTGATTGAAGACGCCCGCTCAGACAGCGGTCAGCTGAAAACCATCTTAGAGCAAGTGCTTCAAGAACTCACCGGAGAGGTGCCCAGCACGGACACCAATCCACCGCAGGATCAGTCTCAGTACAATCCTTACCTGTTCTAAATAACTAATGATAAAAGCCCCCGACACGTATTTTGTCGGGGGCTTTTTTGTGTCCGATCAGATTTATGCCGGATCGGAAGCGTTCAGCTCGGGCAGCGATTCACCACAGTGGGGGCAGTACTGGCAGCGCTTTTGCTGTACCTGATCCTTTTTGACCTGTCTGGCATTTTCCACTTCTTCCACAAAAGCCGCCCCCAGAATCCCCGTGGGTAGCGCAAATAAACCAATGCCCAGGACCGCAATAATGGAGGCAAAAAAACGGCCCAGATTGGTAATGGGATACACGTCGCCGTACCCCACGGTGGTGAGCGTGGCAATGGCCCACCACATGGCGGCAGGGATACTGGAGAAATTATCGGGCTGGGCCGTATGCTCCGCGTAGTACATCAAAGAGGAAGAGAATAGCAGCAAAAACACCAGAAAAAACAGTGTGACCGAAAGTTCCTGGCGCTTTTCCCACACCACCCGTCGAAACAGCAACAGGGTCTTAGAATAACGAATCAGCTTAAACACACGAAACAGACGTACGGCCCGCAGTGAGCGCAGGTCAAGGGTTTGCAGCCCCACAAAGGGTAGAATAAAGGGCAGGTAAAAAGGCAAAATAGCCAGTAAATCAATGAGCGCCAGTGAAGCTACCGCGTATTTCAGACGTCCCCAGAGCGGGTGACGGTAGCGAGGATTCACGGTGCACACCCAGAGACGCAGCACATATTCCACCGAAAATACCGCCACCGAAAACACTTCAAAGGCCCTGAAAAAGTGACGGTAATCTGTTTTTAAGGACACCACGGTTTCCAGGCAAAGTGCTACAATATTGAGCAAGATGAGCGTAAGAATAAACAGCTCAAAACGTCTGCTGTCTTCATCACCCACTTCTTCAATCACAGAATAAATTTTAGCTTTCAAAAATCAATATCCTCACAGGTACTTTCCCCATGCTATCACGCCTCCGCTTACTCACCCTTGTTTTACCCATTCTCTGTGCCGCTCTGTGGCTTGCTCCGACTCCGGGTATGCAGTCAGGTGTACAGGCCCAAACACAGACGGTTCCTGTCCCCACAGCGACAGCCCCCTCCGAATCCGGCATCCTGTCCCCCGTACTGGATACGGTCACAGGTACCGCGGCACCCACTGTGACATCAGCAACTACCGCGCCTGCAGTGACGGAAGTTCCCACTATAGAAGCCACCCCGGATCCCGAGAATGAGAGCACGGGGGCCCCCGTGATGCTGGCGGGCAAGTCCCTGTTTTATATTTATTCGGCCAATACCCTGTACCCGGCTGCAGAACGGGCTCACATTATTGAGCAACGGCTGACCCCCTTGCTGGACACTATTGAAGAAAAACCCATTCGTATTCGTTACGAAAATAATGTGGCAGTGCTTCACCGGGGCAAAAAAGATCTGATGACGGTCACCCCGCAGGATGCCGCCGCCGCACAGATTTCTCTGTCACAGCTGGCGGAATTTTACAGCCGTCAGCTCAGTGACGGAATTCGGCGGGGGCAAATTAAACACAATATGGGCGTGCTCATTTTAGACAGCATTCTGGCCATCTTCTTTACGCTGGTGCTGGGAGTGCTGATCTTTTTATTGGGCAAATTCCTGCCCTTTGTACACCGCACCCTCAATCATTTACGCGAGCGCCTGTTAACAGATATTCGCTTAAATCAGGCGGTGTTGGTGAGCTCAGAGCAACTTAGTAATACCTTACTGGCACTGCTGACCCTGGGACGTAATATTTTAATTCTGGTGCTCCTGTATTTTTATCTGCCCCTTGTACTCAGTCTCTTTCCGTGGACCCGCAGCTACTCCAGCACCCTGCTCAACTACGTGACCCTGCCTCTGGCCAAAGCCCTGAAAGCCTTCGCCAACTATATTCCCAGCCTGTTTATTATTGTGCTCATTGTGGTGGGTACTTATTATCTGCTCAAAGTGGTCAAATTGATTTTTAACGGCCTGGATCAGGGAGTGTTCTCGTATCCCGGCTTTGAACAAGAATGGTCAAAACCTACCTATTCCATTGTGCGGTTTTTGATTCTGGCCTTTGCGGCCATCGTGATTTTTCCTTATTTGCCCGGTTCGGAGTCTCCGGCCTTCAAAAGCGTCTCGCTCTTTTTGGGGATTTTGTTTTCGCTGGGCTCCAGCTCGGCCATTGCCAATATTGTGGCGGGAGTTGTGCTCACCTATATGAGTCCCTTTAAGGTGGGGGATCGGGTCAAAATTTCGGATACCACCGGGGATGTGATTGAACGCAATTTACTGGTAACCCGCGTTCGCACCCCCAAAAACGTGCGGATTACGGTGCCTAACTCCATGGTACTCACCAGTCACATCATTAACTACAGCACCTCAGCCCGCAGTGAGGGCCTGATTTTGCATACCACCGTCACCCTCGGCTACGACGTGCCGTGGCAAAAGGTGCACGAAACCCTCTTAGAAGCCGCCCGTCGTACCCCCGATGTGCTACAAGAAGAAACCCACAAGCCCTTTGTGCTGCAAACTTCCTTAGACGACTTTTACGTGGCCTACGAACTCAACGTCCTCACCCACAAACCCAACGCCATGGCTCGCACCTACTCCAATTTGCACCAGAATATTCAGGACGTGTGTAACGAAAACGGTATTGAAATCCTCTCACCTCACTTTTCAGCGGTACGGGACGGCAGCGCCCTTAATCAGCCCCCCGAATACATTCCCAAAGACTATCAGGCTCCGGGCTTCAAAATTTTCCCCTGGAATATGCAGGGTTAAGCTGTGAACTCCGACTTATAAATTAAAACGATTGAGAAATCCGTCAAGCTTATTGTACATTTGCTTTAAAGGCGCCGCCGGTCGCAGCATATGCTCTCGCATGGCCTGCCAGCCGTGGCGCTGCACAAAAGCCTGTTGCTGCCGGTAGCCGTCCCCGTAAACGGGATCTGGATCACTGTGCAAACGCTCCAACAGATACTGAGCCATGGGGGTTTGCTCCTGACCGTAGATCAGGGCTGAGGCCAGGTTACAGAAACCTTCCACCTCTGCAGGCGTGCGCTCCCGGCTTTCCGGACGCTCGTTGAGCCACACATGCAGCAGCTCGTGGGCCAGCACTCCTTCAAACACCAGTCGGGGCAGGCCGTAAAGCACAAAAATACTGTGCTCCCGATACACCAGCACTCCGTTCTCTTTTTTTTCGAGGGTTTTAGTGAGTCCGTAGCTGTTACCGTGGCGGCCCAACTTTTGCTGCAAACGGCGCTGATCGGTCAGAGTGACGGCGATATAGTCTGGAATATAGTCAAAACCGGCCCCCGTTAACATCTCTAATACACGACGGCGAGCGTGCTCTACCTTCTGCTCTTCCGTCACGGCTGTGACCTGACAGATGCCACACACCACTCGTCCGTCTCCGTAACGAATGCCGTTTTGAGTGGCGCCAGAAATAAAGCGCGCGCAGGTGCTGCACTGGGCGGTTTTAACGCCCTGGTGTTTTACATGCACGGTTTCTTGCCAGTGATTATAGAGATATTTGCCCGTAATCTGCTGATGGCAAACGGCGCAAAACAGGGGGTCTGACATAGGTAATCCTTTTATTTTATTTTAATACGTTAAATAGATTTTTTTGATCGTGAGTTAAGTATTGTTAAGTCATATTCAAAAGGAGAATGAACCAATGAAAATTTCTAGTATCAAAACCCTTCCCATTAAGACATTGACCCTTGCTCTTGCCGCCACCGCACTTCTCTTGCCCACTTTCTCAGCCACCGCCTCTACCATGCCCAAACCTGAGGTGGATCGCAGCAGTATTTCTTTAGGACTAGGCCCCAGCTTCTCTATTGACGGCAAAATCGGACCTGCCACCAGTCTGGGGGGTTCTCTGGGCCTACCTTTCTTAGTGGAAGGCGGCAACTCCGGTCGTTATGACATTCGTGTTACCCATCGGTTTTTAAGCCAAAATCGTTTTACCCTGAGCGGTATTTTCGGAGTCTGGGGCAATTTACGCTTTGACAGACCTGAACGCTCTCGCTATGCGGGTCTGGAACTGGGCGTGGGATTGGCCTATCAATTTACGCCCCAGCTGGCAGGTCGTCTGAACATTGTTCCCGGTATCGCCTTCCCCTTCGGATCCGGACGGATTGTGGATTACTACCCTCCTGCGGGCGGCTTTGAACTCGCCTATCGTTTCAACAACGGTTTAGAAGGCACCCTGGGCTACAACGGCCAGGGCGATATTCTGGGCCTGCGCTTTACGATTTAAACGCTTCGCCTAATCTGCTTTAAAGGTTAGCAACAGGTCCCCGGCCTGCACTTTCTCGCCGGGGGCCACCAACACGTCTTTGATATCTCCGGCGCGAGAGGTCAAAATGTCGTTTTCCATTTTCATGGCTTCAATCACAAAAGCCTGCACCCCGGATTCCACCGCCTGCTCAGACTCCACCCCCACTTTGACCACCGTGCCCGCCATGGGAGAACGAATTTCGTTGGGGTCACCACCGGCACCGCGAGCTTTTTTGTCACCGCCGGGACGACGGGCCTTTTTTTGTGCGGGCGCTTCTTTGAGCACTACCACTTCAAAACGCTTTCCGTTGACTTCCATTTGCACCACTTCTTTTAAAGGAGCAGGATCTCCTTCCGTACCGTCTGATACCACCAGAGTTTGGGTCAGCATATCCGCTGAAAAGTGATTTTCTAAATAATGGGTATCAAAATGTCCGCTGGCAAAGTGGGTTTCCGTGGCAATCCACTGAAAGAAGGGAATCAGGGTGCACACCCCTTCAATGGTGTACTCACTCAGGGCCTGCTGCAAACGTAACAGTGCCTCATCGCGGGTCGGACCCCATACAATCAGTTTAGAGACCAGAGAGTCATAAGCTCTGGGAATGTCATAGTCGGGCTGGAGCATGCTGTCCACACGTACCCAGGGGCCGCAGGGTTCTCGTAGCGTGGAGACCTTTCCAGGCACCGGACGAAAATTTTGCTGTGCGTCTTCTACGGTAATCCGACACTCAATAGCGGCTCCGTGAAAACGAACGTCTTCCTGGGAGAAAGACAGGGGTAAACCCGCCCCGATCCGCAGCTGCTCCCGCACCAGATCGCGGCCCGTGACCATTTCTGTCACCGGATGCTCCACCTGTAAACGGGTGTTGACTTCCATAAAATATACGTCGCGGTTGTTTTGCACCACAAATTCAAAAGTGCCTGCACCGGTATAGTTTAAGGCCTGCGCGCCTTTAACAGCAGCATCCAGCAGCACCTGTCTCACTTCAGCAGGCAGATGCGGCGCGGGACTCTCTTCTACCAGCTTCTGATTGCGGCGCTGTACAGAGCAGTCCCGTTCTCCCAGATGCACCACATTACCGTGGTGATCGCCCAGGATTTGCACTTCCACATGGCGAGGCTTTTCCACAAATTTTTCCATATAAATGGTGCCGTCACCAAAATAGGCTTCCCCTTCGCGACGGGCAGAAGCAAAGGCTTCGGGCAGAGATTCTGCGGCAGTAACTTTTTTCATCCCGCGTCCGCCGCCGCCCGCACTGGCTTTTAGCAGAACGGGAAAACCGATATCCGCGGCCCATTTTTGAGCGTCTTCAAGGGATTGTAAAGGGGGACTTCCGGGGGTCACGGGCACGCCCGCGGCCTGCATCTGTTCCCGGGCTTCCACTTTGGAACCCATTTTGCGCATAACGTCCGCATCGGGACCTAAAAACACCAGCCCCGCTTCCTGACAGGCCTCTACAAACAGAGGGTTTTCAGAGAGAAAACCGTACCCCGGATGCACCGCTTCTGCGCCGGAGCGGCGAGCAATATCTACAATGGCAGGAATGTTCAAATAGGTGTCTGCCAGTGAATCTCCGGACAGCACATAAGCTTCATCCGCCAGTTTGACCGCCAACCCCTGCCGATCGTCTTCGGCATAGATCATCACCGCCTGAATGCCCAGACTGTGACAAGCACGCACCACGCGCACCGCAATTTCGCCGCGATTGGCAATCAACACTTTTTTGAACATGGGTTATTCCCGTCTTTTTTGAATGTATTGTAACAAATCACCCGTCTGAAGCGGTGTGTAAAGCACACCGTCATAAGCCCCGAGCGGTTCCGGTAAAGGCGTATCTTCTTCAGGATGCTCTCCAAAGCACAGTGCCAGGATAAACTGCTGTGGATAGAGAGTATGGACGGCCTGACACCAGGCATGATCGGCAGTACGACTTACATCTGTAGATACCAGAATCAGATCGTATTCACTGGCAGAAAGCTGCTGTAAACCGGGCAGATGCTCTTCAATTTTATAGGTAACCGGGTGATGTTTAAAAAAAGAGGCCAGATCAAGACGCTCTTGCTCTGACTTCACCACACAGAGCACGCGAATTTCGGGCAGCACCAGCGGAGCCTCATCAGGGACCGGCAAAGAAAAAAAGAAAGTGGAGCCCTGGCCCGGTTCACTCTCCAGCCAGTAGCTACCGCCGTGTAGATCCAGCAATTTTTTCACCAGCGCTAAACCCAGCCCTGCTCCAGGTACGGTGAGCACGTCTTCGGCTCTCACATAGCGCTCAAAAATATGGGATTGTAATTCCGGACGCAGGCCCCGTCCATTGTCGTGTACAGAAAACACAAAGTCTGTCTCTGTACGTCGCAGGGTCACCACAATAGCCCCTTTTTCGGGGGTGTATTTAATGGCGTTGGCAATATAGTTCAGCATGGCCTGACGAATTTTAATGCTGTCGCCGTACACATACATGGGTTTGTCGGGATAGCGCAGTGTGAGCGTCAAATGCTTAAATCGAGTGCGTTCTTGCAGCATTTCTACCGCCGCATCGCACAGCACCCGTAGATCAACCCACTCGCGCTGAAGCTGCATACGACCCGCTTCGATCTGAGACAGGTCCAGCAGACTTTCTAACAGCTGATTTAAAAATTTGCCGTCCCGCTGAATGGCCTCAGCGGCCTGAACTGCGAGCACCGGCATCTGCTCCTGAGAATCCAGAATCATTTCTGGCCAACCCAGAATGGCGGTGAGGGGCGTGCGCAATTCGTGGGACAAATGGGAAATCAGCTCACTTTTGCGATCGCTCAGGGTTTCCAACTGCTGAATACGTGCGGCAGAGTCCTTGAGCATTTGCACCGCAAAAAGCTCCTTTGAAAGCGAAAAGCAGGTAAAGGGCAACGCCGCAAAAGCCCCTTCAAAACAAAACCTGCCCGCAGACTGAAACCCCTTCTGCGCCATTAAGAAGGCGCCATCCGGTCGGTCTTGCTGTTGCCAGGCGGGGTTTGCTCTTAATACCAGGCCCGTACTCCGTTCAAAAATGCAAAAAGGTGCCGGATTCTCTTCAAAAAAGAGATCCAGCACCTCCGCTAAAGATGTGTTAGACATCAACGGCGGGATTGTCCACCACCGCTTCTGGAACGAGATCTGCCACCGTTACGGCGGTCTCTGTCTCTGCCACCGCGACCTCCACGGTCGTTGCGGTCACCGCGATCGCCACGGTCACGAGGCTGATAGCCTCCACCCATGGCAGACTCAGGAACTTCTACTTCCTGATCCAACATCAGGTTCACTCGTTTTTGAGAGTCAATCTCATCAACTTTCACCTGAACCGTTTCACCCACAGAGAAGACGTCTTCAATGTTGCGAGGGCGTCCGGGAATCTTGGACACGTGCAGCAGGCCGTCCACTTTGGGGAGCACTTCAATAAAGGCACCAAAGGTGGTTAAACGCACCACGGTACCCGCATAAGATTTGCCCACTTCAGCTTCAGCCGTGAGTTCTTTGATCCACTTCTGTGCGGCGTCTGCAGACTCACCGTCAGGCGTCACAATGTACACCAGACCGCTGTCTTCAATGTCGATTTTCACGCCGGTTTCTTCAACGATCTGTTTGATCATCTTGCCGCCGGGGCCAATCACATCGCCAATTTTTTCAGGATCAATTTTCATGGTAATGATCCGTGGCGCGTATTGAGACATTTCTTCACGAGGCGCATCGAGGGCTTCACGCATTTTGTCGAGAATGTGCAGACGTCCCTGACGGGCCTGTTCGAGGGCCTGAGAGAGAATATCTTGCGACAAACCGGCTACTTTGATGTCCATTTGCAGTGCGGTAATGCCTTCATTGGTACCGGTCACTTTAAAGTCCATGTCACCCAGGTGATCTTCTACACCCAGAATGTCGGTAAGTACTTTAAAGTCATCGTCGGTTTTGATGAGACCCATGGCCACACCACCTACCATATCCTTGATGGGCACACCGGCGTCCATCAAGGTCAGGGTACTTCCGCAGGTACTGGCCATGGAAGAAGAACCGTTAGAGGCCATCACTTCTGATACCACACGAATCGCGTAGGGGAAGTCTTCCTGCTCAGGCAGTACGGGGATCAGAGCGCGCTCGGCCAGGTTACCGTGACCAATTTCACGACGACTGGAGCTACGCTGAGGCTTGGGTTCGCCCACACAATAACCGGGGAAGTTATAGTGGTGCAAATAGTGCTTGGAGGTTTCAGGCTCAGTGTTGTCAAGCATTTGCGCATCGCTCATAGAGCCCAGCGTGGTCAGGGACATGGCCTGAGTGTTTCCGCGGGTAAACAACGCAGAACCGTGCGTCCGGGGCACAAAGCCCACTTTGCACTCAATGGGGCGCACTTCGTCAGTCTTACGACCGTCAATGCGGGTTCCGGTTTCTAAAATCGCGGCACGCATATGCTGCTTTTCTAATTTATAGAAGGAGTTGCCGATATCTTTACGACCGCGCTCGGCAAAAAGCTGAGCCAGTTCACTGTCTTCGGGCAGTGCTGCAACTTCTTCTTTGAGAGCGGTTTTAATCGCTTTAAGGCGATCGCCACGCTCGGTTTTGTCACCGATTTGCATGGCTTCTTTGACCGCATCGCTGGATTTTTCGGTCACGAAATTCAGGATTTGTTCGTCCACCTGATAAGCGGTGTACTCCATTTTGGGCTTGCCAATTTTTTTGGCCCAACCTTCAATGGCGTCAACAATTTTGTTGATTTCTGCCTGACCCAACGCAATAGCTTCCAGCATTTCTGCTTCGGTAAGCATTTTGGCACCGGCTTCTACCATGTTGATAGAGTCACGGGTTCCGGCCACAATCAGGTCCAGATCGCCTTCTTCGAGTTCGGTGTAGGTGGGGTTAATGATAAATTCACCGTTGACGCGACCAATGCGTACTGCACCGGTAGGACCATCAAAGGGAATTTCGGAAATACTCAGGGCCGCAGAGGTACCCATCATACCGAGAACATCGGTACGGTTTTCCTGATCGCTAGATAACAGGTGAGCAACCACCTGCACATCGTTACGGAAACCGTCGGGAAAGAGGGGGCGAATCTGACGGTCGGTCACCCGGGCAGACAGAATCGCATTTTCAGAAGGACGGCCTTCACGACGAATAAAACCACCGGGGAAGCGACCCACGGCGTACATTTTGCTTTCATAATCCACGGTCAGTGGGAAAAAATCAAGATCTCTTTGTTCTTTGGAGACAACGGCAGCTACCATCATCATATTTTCGCCAGAGGATACCATCACAGAACCGCTGGCCAGGGGAGCCACTTCACCCGTTTCAAAACGGATGGTGTCTCGGCCCACCTGAATTTCTAATACGTTATCACCGCTCATGCAGATTTCCTAACTTTTGCGTCTTCACGGGTCAGGCCGAGTTCAGCGATTAATCCGGTGTAACGCTCCAGAGAGTGCTTGTTCAGGTAGCGGAGCAGTTTACGACGGCGGCCTACCATTTTGATCAGACCACGGCGGGTGGCGTAATCTTTTTTGTGTTCTTTTAAGTGTTCGGTGAGCTCATTGATGCGCTCGGTTAAAATGGCTACCTGTACTTCAGGAGAACCACTGTCTTTTTCGTTGATTTTGAACTTACTGATAATTTCTTGTTTATTACTTTTAGTCAGTGCCATAACTTTATTTTAACTAACCTCTTATACTGATTCCCCATCGTACTCATGGTGTTAGAGGATGCGCCAAAACGGCGTGTCTTATACGTTAGAAGTATAAAAACAGGGAGATGATCGATCATTTTTCATGATTTTTATTCCCGTGTATTGTAACAGGCCAGCCCGAGAGCCACAAGAGCAAAGGGTTAAAAAGAAAAAGGGCTTAAAAAGAAAATCCGGCTCCCACCACAAAACCCGTCATATTGGAAAGGGTGGTGGTGGTAATACGACCTGAGCCCAGCTGTGATGGCACCTGCCACCAGTAAAAACCGGAAAATACGTCGAGATTTTCCAGAAGACGGTAACTCAGCTCCGTATACACGCGCTGCGTACTTAAACTAAAGGGAGAAATATTGCTTTCTTCATTGGCCAGATGGAGCACGGGCACATTAAAGCCATAGTCCACGGACAGACGCGCCACCTCAGGGTAGATCCAGTACTCCAGGCGCAGGCCCGGCTCAAAGCCAATCAGGTGCTGATTCACATCCTGACCGATGGCAAACATATCGCGAAAGCGGGCCTGAGGAATGACGCCAAAATTGGCAAAATCAAAGCGATAGCCCAACCCGGCAGATAAATCGGTGAAATTGGGGTAAAACCCGGCGGCATCAGCAGACACAAAACGATTTAAAAGGGCCGGATGACTGCCAAAAGCGTGCTGAAAATTCACGTCAAACACGTAGCCCTGCAAGTTCGTTTCGTCCGTGGGCAGGAGCTTACGATAATTAAGTTGTAAGAAAGTGGTGCGAGAAATATCGCTAATTCCCTGGTCCATCAGTGCAGCTCGAAGGGACTCTGTATCCGGCAATTTGCGCTCGGGTAGCGTCAGCTCAAACTCCTGTTCGGGCAGATTCTGAGCAAAAACCGGTGCAGCAATTCCCGCTGAAAGTGCCGATAAACACAAAGATGAACATAAAAGGGCGGCAAAATAGGCTTTCATAAGGCGTGTTCCTACAACTAGATTGGTGTATGGATGGTATCACAAAATGCAAAAAACTGTGAAGCCCGCACAAATTAAACACTCTTTACCCACTCCTTAACCTCAGCATAACTAAAACAATGCTTTGATCCCTTATAATGAAATTAATAGCGTTGAGGTAAACACACATGAAAAAGACAATTTTAGCCCTTTCCCTTCTCCAGACCGTTCTCATGGTCAGCTGCGGCGGCCCCCAGCCCGGACAAATTTCTCCTTATGCAACCCAACCCGGTATGGGCATGGGCATGAACGACCCCTACGGCGGTGGTTTTAACAACACGGCTCCCATCGGCGGCGGCTACACCGACCCCTACGGCGGTGGTTTAAACAACGGCGGTTTCGCCAATGACCCTTATGGCAGCGGATTTGCCAACGACCCCTATAATTCCGGCATGAACAACGGTTACGCTAACGATCCCTATAACAGTGGCATGAACGGCGGTATGAATAACGGTTACGCCAACGACCCCTACGGCAACGGTTTTAACGGTCTCCCCACCAACGCGGGTCCAGGTTATGGAGCGGGCATGAACAACGGCATGAATAACGGCGTGCCTCAAATCGACCCCGTGACCGGTCAGCCCATCTACGCGGTCAGCCAGGCTTCTCAACAAATTATTAGTAAAATCCAGGCCGCTGGCGGATACAAAGCCCGCAAGGCTGATGACGAAGTCAGAGCCAGTTTAAAAGCCATGTCTATTCCCCAGGCACTCGGACAGGCCCCACTGGATCACCGCAGCCTGATTATCAAAACCTTACTTGACGGCTACGCTGGCAAAGATGACCGCAGCTACGCCATGCAGGTGTGGAACACCATCCTGCCTCAGGACCAACAGCGCCTGATGAGCCAGGACAGCGAACTGAACAAGCTCGTCACCGACAAGCTCCTCAAAGACTCCAGCGGCGGCATTGGCTCCATTTTTAGCGAAGCCAAAAAGCTTGTGGGTCTCGGAAAGTAAACGATTTTTAATTATCTCTACGCTAACACCGCATATATTTAATCACTGCGGTGTTTTTTTTATCCCAAAGGCCCGCCAATGCTATAATTGGAACAATATCATCCGTTTTGCGTCATAAATAGAAATATGGAATGGAAACCCACTATGTTCTCTCGCTATATTCTCGCCACCTCATTAATTGGACTCTCAGCCCTGAGCTTTGTGAGTTGTGGGCCAGGAACAGGAGTCGGGACTCTTTTGTGCCCTCAACAAAACTTCTTTCAAATTGTCATTAACCAGCAAAGTATTGGTATCAACCAACGTATTCCTATACAAGTTCTTGGTGGTGATAACTGTGGACGTGAGCTTGAATACCGCTTCGTGGCCAATCGCGGTCAGATTATTGCCCAGAATCCGCTTTCTCCCGTGGCGGAATATATTGCTCCCTTCACGGGCGGTGAGGACATGATTACGGTGAGCGTTTTCGACCGCACCAACCGCGTGAACCTACCCCAACAGCAACGACCCTTACTGATTCTGGGTGACGGACTGGCCTACGTGGAAGCCCCTGCGGCGGGTACCGAACTGGGTGACTTTGATAACGGCGTGATTAAAATTGCCGGAGTTCAGGGCCTCGGTTCCAGCACCCCTTCCAAGCAAATTGCCGTGGGCCGTCAGCCCACTATTTCTCCCAATGGCCGCTATCTGGCCTATACCTATTATCCCGGTGACGGCTCATCGCAGGTGCGCATGCAGGACGCCGCGGGCAATGTCACCATTTTGACGGGCAACGGTGGCTCCTTTAACCGCGATCCCTCGTGGGCTCCCATTGGTAACGACTTGAACCTGAATCTCACCTTTTCTTCGGATCGTCTGAGCAACAGCAGTGGCCAGGGCTTTGATGAGCGTGGAGACGCCTTTAACATCTGGCGAGTCAGTGCTCTGGGGCAGAATATGCAGCAGTTGGCCAGTACCCCCGGAAACGATCAGGAGCCCGTGTGGTCGCCTGACGGTCGCAGCGTTTTATACCGCAGCAACTTCTCACAAAACAAAATCCAGAACTTCGACAACCTCTGGCAACTGGATCTGGCCTCCGGCCGCCTGCTCCAGCTTACCTATGAAACCGTTCCTGATAAGGGCGTATTCCAGCCGGAGTTTTCACCACTGGGGGATCGGGTGGTATACAGCCGAAAATACCTGTCTCGACAGGCCCAACAGGTGTTCGACTTTCAAAAAATCTGGACGGTGGCTCTCAACACCATTGATATTCCCAGTTTGATTCCTTTCCAGCCCGGCACCGGCAACACCCTTCCCGGCAGCGGATCCGGTACCGTTCCCGGCCCCAATAGACCCATTAACCAGCCCAACGCGGGCGATTCCACTCTCAATCGTGAGGGCAATTTCGGCAATATTGCCACCCAGGAATTCGACGAGGGTACTATCGAAAGTTCACCGTCGTTCTCTGTGGATGGTCGCTGGATCACCTACGTGCGCAAACAGGGTGACGATATCCGCGTGGTATCTATCCCCGGCAATCCTGGCAATCTCGGCACCGTGGGCTTTGAGCCCGTAAGCGTGCTTCCCCAGGGTTCAGAACGCGCCCTTGAGGTGAACTGGGCGCGCCAGATTCGCTCCTTTGGCCGCTAATTTTCCCGATCTACTCATTATTGGCGCAGGCATTAATGGCCTGACATTAGCCCATGCCTATGTAGAACGCTTTCCTGAGGCCACCGTCACCCTGATCGAAAAGGAAGATCAGGTGGCCCAACACGCCTCCGGGCGCAATAGCGGCGTCCTGCACGCGGGCTTTTACTACAGCAGCAACAGCCTCAAGGCCCGCCTCAGTCAGCAGGGCAATCAGCGGATGCAGCGTTTTTGTGAAGCAGAAAATCTGCCCCTGAACCGCTGTGGCAAACTGGTGGTGACCGCCACTGCTGAAGAAGTACCCCGGCTGCGCAACCTGTATGAGCAGGGCCTGGCTAACGGCGTGCCCTTACACTGGATTACCGCCGCTGAAGCCCGGGACTTAGAGCCCGAAGTCAATACGGTGGATTACGCTCTTTATTCCCCCTCCACCGCCACCGTGGACCCTCTTCAAGTGTGCCAGCGCCTGTATGAAAAACTGCTGGCCCGGGGCGTTCACTTTCACTTTGGCACCCGTTTTCTGGCCAGAGGCACACGCCCCCGTGAAATTCGCACCACGCGCGGCGTTTATTTCCCCGGGCGGGTCATCAACTGCGCCGGGCTCTACGCCGATAAAATTGCCACCGCTTTTGGCCTGAACCACCCGTACACCCTGCTACCTTTTAAGGGGCTTTATTTGGAATACAAGGGCAATCCCCAATTGCTCACCCGACACATCTATCCGGTCCCCGACCCCCGTCAACCTTTTCTGGGCGTTCATTACACCCGCACGGTAGGCCAGAAACTTAAAATTGGCCCCACGGCCATTCCCGCCTTCTGGCGCGAAAACTACCGCAAACTCGACGGTTTTCAATGGCGGGAACTAGCAGAAATTCTCTGGTACGAAAGCCAACTCTTTATCGGCAATGACTTCGGCTTTCGCGAGCTAGCCTTCAAAGAAATGCAAAAGTATTACAAGCCGCGTTTTGCGGCCCAGGCGGAGCACCTGACCCGCACCTCCGTGAAACAGCACTTTGGCAAATCCCTGCGTCCCGGCATTCGCGCCCAGTTGTTAAACACCCGCACCCGGGAGATGGTCAAGGACTTTGTGGTTGAAGACGACGGTTTTGCGCTACATATGCTCAATGCGGTGTCCCCTGCTTTTACGTGCAGTTTTGCTTTTGCTGACTACCTGCTGGAACATTACTTATAACTTAAGGCGCTTTGTTTAACTCCCTGTTCAACCCTCTGTTTAAAAGCAGCCACAAAAGGGTATACAATAAAAAGACGAAAGAAGGATATATCCCATGCGCACCGTTGGCTCTCCCGGCACCCAACCCCTGCCGGCACTCACTTCTGTTCAGACCCCGCCTCAGGCCGCCCCGGGCGGAGCTGTAAACCCATCTAAAGCAGTTGCTCCTTCTGAAGCTGCTGCTGAAACAACCGCTTCTGCTACGGCATTGAAAACCGAAGCCACCACCGGCAATTACGGCAAAGCAGACTTTGATCCGGTAGCGGGAAATGTGCAGAGTACGCCCACCAAAAACTTCTATGTAAACGGGATTCGTACCCCCGAAGACCGGGCAGACCAGGCCAGAGATCTGGTGGCAGAAAAACTGGGGCAGGATGTGGAACTGCTGTACAACCCCACGGAAGGCCTGCTCAAAGACGGGGTAGAAGCCTGGAGAAACCTCAGCGGCTTTGACACGGAAATCTCGCAGCAGGTGGAAGCTAAATTCAAAGCCGCTCTGGACAAAGGAGAAAAGGTGCGTATTTTCGCCCACAGTCAGGGCAGCGCGATTACCGCCGACGCCCTTCGCGGCCTTGAAGAAACCTACGCCAAAGAAGGCAAAAGCCCCGAAGAGATTCAACAGTTGATGTCTCAGGTAGAGGTGGTGGGCTTTGGCGGATTCGCTGATTATAAAAGTTTTCCTGAAGGCGTGAACGTCAAATTGGCCCGCAACAAGAACGATCACGTGCCCCAGCTGGCCACGGCTTCTCTGGCCATTGGCGATTCATTTCGGGAAGTCCAGGAAACCCCCAAAGACGCAAAAAAATGGTGGCAACTGGGCAAGGCCAGTTTAAAAGGCGCGGGAACCCTGGTAAAAGCCGTGGGCAAAAACGTAGCTCAGGCGGTGGATAGCGCCGTGGACAATCGCAAGGAACTCACCAAAGCTTTCAAAGACGGCCGCTTTATGGAAGAGCTCAAAGAGGGGGACGTGCTGGAAGCTTTTAGCTCAGAAAACGTCAACCGCAAACAAATTGAGGCCTATTTTTCCAAAGTGTGTGCCACGGTCCAAAGCGATCACCTGGCGGTCATTTGCGATGAAAAGGGCAAAGTCATCGACGGATATATTACCGACTACTTTGAACAAACTGCGCAGGTCTAAGCTTTAGCCGTATGCTAAAGCCCCACAATACGACTAGAGCTCAGCAATACACACATTACGCGGTTCCGTCCAGAAGTTTGTGGCATACCAGCCTCCTTCACGGCCCACACCGGAGTTTTTAAGCCCCCCAAAAGGCGTGCGCAGGTCTCTGGCCATCCAGGTATTCACCCACAGAACACCGGCCTCAATTTGCTGACTCAGGCGCTGAATGCGACCACTATCGCGGGTCCAGAGCGAAGCGGCCAGACCGTAGTCGGTAGCGTTCGCCAGTGCAACGGATTCTGTTTCATTGTCAAAGGGCTGTAAGGTAACCACGGGACCAAAGATTTCTTCGGTGTTGGTGCAGGTTTCTGGACCCAGCCCTTCAATCACGGTGGGTTCCACAAAGTAGCCGTTTTCGCAGCGGCCCGCCAGAGTGACGGGATTTCCACCGGTCAAAAAGACGCCACCTTCCTCCCGGGCCTTTTTTAAACAGCCCAGAATTTTTTGCTGATGCTCCTTTGAGACCACCGCTCCCTGGTCGGTAGATTCCTGCTGAGGGTCACCTACTGTTAAGCCTTTGACCGCCGCCACAAAGTCTGCTTTGAAAGCCTCATACACCGAAGCTTCAATCAGAAGACGAGAGGTGCATAAGCACACCTGCCCCTGATTCACAAAACTGCTTTTGAGCACCGTTTCCATTAAGGATTGCCGGGTGGCCTCATGTTCATAAGCGTCCGCAAAAATCAGGGCCGCATTCTTGCCCCCCATTTCCAGAGACACCTTTTTAAAACTTCCGGCGGCCTGTAAGGCAATGGATTTGCCCGTGCGGGTGCTGCCCGTAAAGGAAATGGCCGCCACCTGCTCATGTTCACACAAAGCCTGCCCGATTTCAGCACCCAATCCGTGCACCAGATTCAGCACCCCCGGCGGCAGCCCGGCTTCTATCACAATTTCCGCCAGATAATGAGCGGTCAGGGGCGTGACTTCGGAAGGTTTAGCCACCACACAATTGCCCGCCGCCAGGGCAGGCGCAATTTTCCACGACAACAGATACAGGGGTAAATTCCAGGGAGAAATACACACGCCCACGCCCAGGGGTTTACCCAGAGTATAATTCAAAAATCCGGGACGGGCATGCACCTCCTGCGAGGCGTGCAACAGGGCCGTGGCAAAAAAGCGAAAATTTTGGGCCGCACGAGGAATATCCAGAGAACGCGCCAGATGCAAGGGCTTACCGTTGTCTCTGGATTCCGCCGCTGCCAGTTCATCGCCGCATTTTTCGATGCCCTCGGCAATGCGCAGTAAATAATCACAGCGGACTTCTGGTGTAAGGGCCTGCCAGTCTTGAAAGGCCGAACGGGCAGAGGCCACCGCCCGCTGCGCATCCTCTGAACGGGAGCGAGGCGCACTGGCATACACTTGACCCGTGGCCGGTTCGTAGACCTCAAGGGTTTCTCCTCCGGCGGCTCCTGTGAGCTGATTATGTATCAGATTTTGAATCGTAAACATCAGCGTTATTGCTCCGCTTCATATTGTGCAAGAAAATCCAGTTTGATATCTACATTTTTAGCCTGGGTGGTGAGGGCACCAATAGAAATACCGTTAACACCCGTGCGTGCATAAAGGGGCAGGGTCTCAGCGGTCATTCCGCCTGAGGCTTCAATAAAAATGCGGTACCCGCCGTGGGGATGTTCACGAACGCGGCGGACCGCCTCGGTGACGGTCTCCGGGGACATATTGTCCAATAAAAAAGCGTCCATCCCCTGCACGTCCAGGGCTTCGTCCAGTTGCTCCAGGGTGTCCACTTCCAGCTCCACGTAAAGTTTCTGGCTATTGCTGGATTTCACCTGTTCCAGAGCAGCCCTGACACCGCCTGCGGCCACCAGGTGATTGTCTTTGATCATAATCACCTTTGACAAATCCAGGCGGTGGTTGTAGGCCCCGGCCACGGCCACGGCGTACTTTTCAAAATGACGCAGTCCCGGTAGAGTTTTACG
>CAYFGW010000040.1:0-24532 GCA_964342365.1 uncultured Candidatus Sericytochromatia bacterium
TGATAGCGTTCTATACCAGCACGGGTTACGGCGTAGTTGTGTCTTTCTACGGCCCATTTTTGACGGTAGGAAGGATTGGCGTAATCTATGGTTTTCCACTGTCTCCAGGCACTGTCCTGCAGCTTGTTTTCGCGGGTTAAGACCTGTACCTGATGCCCCCGCTCTTGCAAATACTTCACCGTATCAGCACAGGCTTTTTCGTATCCTCCCTGCATATCTGGAGGATAAAAATTACTCAATACGAGAATACGCATAGCACGCCCTTTCTATTTTGCAACGTTATATTTAGCACCATCCTGGAGGGCCAGAATCAGTGCAAACACCATCATCAGCTGGTAAAAGTTATTGGATTGCTTAAGCACCCATTCAAAACAAGAATTTAATAAAATGCAGGTGAGGCCACAACTCAAACCCAGCGACCAGTATTTGATCACACCCGAAGGCGTTTTACAGTAGAGCCAAAAAGCACGTCCGGCAAAGCCCCACACAAAAATCAGGTAAGCCACTAAAGTGTGCCAGCCGGACTCTGCGGCAATCATAAGGTATACGGTTTCTACCAGCCCACCTTTTTCTTCCTCTTCATAGGGACCCGGTTCTTTGCGAGGAATGTGATTCCCATAGGGGTAAGGGGGGTTGATTTTCAGGCCAAACTGGTTAAGGCCCACGCCCAGGGGTTTGTCGGCCACCATATTTAAGGCCGCCACGGCCAGAACTTCACGCACTTCCATGGATTCTTTGGGAGCCGTTTCAAAGCGTGAGAGCACCGAGTCCGCTGCCTTGTAAGCAATACCTGCTCCTGCCAGGGCCATCATGCCGAGCACGGTGAGTTTACGCAGGCTGATTTCTCTGGGGCGCAGGGAAATACAGAGCACCAGCATCAAACCCACCCCTAAAAACATCAGGCCTCCGCGAGAAAAAGTAAACAGCGTACACAGAACGCCCATCCCTACGTACACAAAAGCCAGCAGGCTCTGGCCAGAGCGCTGTTTCAGGTTGAGCGCGTGAGAAAACAAAAGACAGTTCAATAAATTGGTGTACATCATCAGCGAATTCTGGTGAGGAAAGGGCCCACGGGCCTGCCAGATCCCCATCAAATACTTTTGTTGCAACATAGTGAGAAAAATATAGGCCATAACAATACCCATACTGTGGTATACCCAACGCCATAAGGCAGGGTCTTGTAGCCACTGGTACATGACCCAAAACATCAGATACATTCGCAGCATTTTGAGCAGTTCAAATCCGCTATACAGCCAGATATCTGACCCGCTCAGCGACACCACACTGCCCAGAAAAAACAGGCTATACCACACGCTTCCTCGTGGCCACCACCGTAGCGTTTGCCGGCGATACAGCAGAAGGTATAGCGCCATGCTCAACATCATAAGATCCACCAACGACACCTCAAATCCCCGCGAAGTTCCTCTGTAAAAACGCCGCGACCAGAAGTTAATGTCCACGGTTTTTACCGTCAGGAAGAGAACGGCGGCCGTCCAGACACCGTGCCAGCGTGGAAAACACTTCAAAAAGAGCGCGCCAAGGGGAACGCCAAAGCCCGCGGCCAATAAAAAAGCCACGTATTTCAAAACACTTCGCTCCGAGATGCTACGGTACGCGTCCGATACTTCACGATACGAGCAGGAATACCCACGGCCACTGCTGCTGCGGGAACGTTCTCAAGAACCACCGCATTGGCACCAATCCGGGCATAGTCCCCGATGGTCAGACAACCCAGGATTTTAGCACCGGTGGCAATTTCCACTTCAGCGCCAATGCGCAGCTCCGGCACCCCGTGTTCTTCACCCCGATCTCCGAGAGTGACCCCCTGATGAATGATGCAGTTTTTACCGATGCGCGCGTATTCACCGATCACAATCCCCTGGGGATGAGGTAGATAGAGCCCCCCTTCAATTTGGGCGCCCCGAGCCACGTCACAACCAAACAAAATTTGATTCAGCAAGGCCAGCGCCCTGGCAAAGAGTTTCAAGCGGCAACGATAGGCTCCCTGACTTAACCGGATCAAAAGCACCGGCCAGAATCGAGGATGCAGCAAAAACCGGTACAGCTTCCAGTGAAACGGCCAGCGATGCGCAAATTTACAAAGATCGGCGTTTAAATAACCCATAAGGCCCTCCTGTTTCTAGATTGACAGGAAAGCGGTGCTGGCCGTATCAGCAAATGTGGGTGTAGCCTGTCAGAAAATTCTGACGGCGCAAGTAAGCTATACTATTTTTCATGTCAAAATTACGCATTGGCTTAATCGGTTACGGTCGCTGGGGCACCCATTATGGCCGCCTGCTTTCTCAACAGGATGATCAACGGAAAGCACTCCATTTTGTGGGTGCCGTGGATCTCAAGCCGGAACGCCGGGAGGCGTTTAGAAATAAACACCCTGGCACAGCCATTTACGAGCACATGGATCACCTGCTCACAGAAGGGCGTCCCGAGGCGGTCATTATTGCGACCCCGGCCAGTACCCACAGTGCGCTGGTGGCCCGCTGCCTCACAGAAAACCTGCACGTGCTCTGTGAAAAACCGCTGGGAATGAGCAAAAAGATGTGTGTCACTCTCCATGAGCAGGCAAAGCGAGCCCAAAAGGTGCTCATGGTGGACTACACCTTTTTGCATCACGCCCATTTTCAATACCTCAGGGAACAGGTTCACGACGAAACCCTGGGGCAAATCTACCATATGCAAATGCTCAGAACCCACGCCGAGCCGGTGCGCAATGACGTTAACGTGATTACGGACCTTGCCAGCCACGATATTGCCATGTGTCATAGCCTGTTTAATATGCCACCCGAGTGGGTCTCAGCACAGGCCCAACAGATTTTGCCTCACCCCCATGTGGACATTGCCGATCTTCATCTGGGCTATTTACACGGTGCACGGGCACATATTCACGTGAGCTGGCTGAGCCCCTTCAAAACCCGCCAGATGAAGATTACGGGCAGCAAACAATCTGCCCTGTGGAACGAACTGAACCCGGAAACCCCCGTCATATTGAAACCTCAGGGACAACCTGACACACAAGAAACGCCCGCTCTGAAATGTCCAGAACCCTTAAAAAGCGTCCTTGACACATTTTTAGAAAGTATTGAGAACGGCACAGCGGTCACCGACGGCCTGTTTGCAGCGCAGGTCGCCCGAGTATTAGCTGCTGTTGAGGCTTCTTTGCGTCAGGGCGGTGCAAAAATCTGTCTGAACGATCTGTGCTAAAGCCCTTGCAATATTTTGTCCAGAGCTTCTACCGTCCACCATCTTCCCTGCACCATCACGCCCACGGTAGTGCGCACGGCACGAATGTCTTCTAAAGGATTCTCGCGGAGTACCACCATTTGAGCTCGTTGACCGGGTGCAAGCGTCCCTTCTTCCTTTTCCAGATGCAGAACAGCGGCAGCGTTGAGCGTAGCGGCCTCTAAGATTCCTTCAGGAGGCACACCCGCCTCGGCAAATAGCTCCATTTCTCTGAGGGTGCTTTCTCCGGGGTATATGCCCGTCAAATTGGCGTCGGTACCAATCAGCAAGGGAGCTCCCCCTTCGTAAAGCGCCTTCACTACGGGTTTAGACAATTCCAGAATATGCTGTGGGTATCCAGCCTTGTCCGGGTAGGTGACATCAAACAATGTATCCATACTGTCTCGCCAGAAATATTGCATCACTGGAGAGAGATTGCGAAAACGCGGATCTTTTTCAATCGCTTCAAACTGCTGGTAACGCGGGTGCCGATCCCAGATGACCAGGGTGGGGCAGTTGTAAACCTCAGCGGCAGCGGTTTTTTGTACGGCCTCTGCCCAGGACTCCGGCGGAATACGGTACGTGCCCGCAAAATTATCCACGTAGGCATTTAAATGCTCAATGGTTCGCACGGGTGCTTTTAAAGCCTCGTAAAGACTTACGGAGTGGGGCACGTGCCCCATGAGGGGCAAATCGTGTTTCCAGGCCTCGTGGGTGGCGGCCTCAAACTGCGTTTTTTTGAGCTGATTGTAAGTTTTTACGCAGTCATAGCCTTCTTTCTGCGTAAAGCGCACCACTTTACGGGCCTGCGCATCGTTGTGAACGGGGGTGGTAATGCCATTTTGAGGTGGGTATCCGTCCAGAAAAGGCCCGCAGCCGGTCAGAGACGGTCCGAGCACCTGACCCTTCTGAATTTTGGGTTTTAGTGAGGGAATGTGAGGCACCCCCAGGGCATAGTTAAGGCTATCGCTGGCGGCCATATTGCGCAGGCGTGTGACCCCGTTTTTGAGAAATTGAAGCAGCTCTTTATGCCGGGTCAGATGCACATGCATATCCGAAAAACCGGGCAACACATACTGCCCCTTTAAAGAAATAATCCGGGCATTGGGCGGCGTTTTGACTTCGTCAGAAGGCCCCAGCGCCTGAATGACTCCATCTTTCACAATGAGCGTATGATCGTGCAAAATTCCCCGGGGCCGAATGGGGATCACCTCCGCGTGAGTAAAGGCATAAAGGGATGAGGTGCTTTCTTTTAGTAAGACCTGCTGATGATTCCAGCAGCTCGAAAACAGCACCAATATGAGACAGCAAATGCTTAACGGCTTTGACAACGGCGTAATCCATGTTCTGAAGTTTGATTGCGGCCCAGCGTCGTAAAATACTGGCCCGTGGTAATATAGCGCACCAACTGGCGTTTGAGTTGAGGCAGCCAGAACATGTCTTCTCCAGGGTTATCCTGAGGCGATAACATGGAGTGATCGGTGCCGTATTCAAAGAAGCAGGCGTGGGCATCGGGAATGCGGTGATAGGCTTTGGCCATGGCCGAATTAGAAGCGGCTGGATCTTTTTCCACGCCCACAATTTGTACCGGCTTTTTAATCTGAGACACCTGTTTGAGCACGTTGAGACCAAAGTTACGCACCGCGGACACATGGGTCACGTCAAACTCACAATAGCCCGCACGACCCAATCGCCGCTCGTTTTCACACTTTTCACCCCAGCCAATACGCCGGTGGGGAATCAGTGGACCCACGGTAGGAAGCAGAAGACTGCGGGGGGCCGCCACATCAAGCAGAGGCGTCATCATAATGCCTCTGTCAAACACCTGCGGATTTTTCAGCATGGCGTGGGCCGCCATGGCACCACCCAGAGAAAGGCCGGCGGCAATTTTTTCGCCGGGTTCGTCTTTGAGCAAATCGCCCATGGCCCAGGTAAACCCTTCGTACACAAAAATGCCTTTTTCTTCGGGCAGCTTAAAGGTATCGTCGGTGACTTTACCTTTACGGGTCACCTGAGGACGGCCGTGACCGGGCAAAAGCGGCACAAACACGTTGTACCCCTGCGCGGCCAGTAAGGGAGCCAGTTCATGATATTGCTGTGGACAGGCGGTATAACCATGAAAAAGCATCACGCTGCCTTTGACCTGACCGCGGGCGGCTTTAACAAAGGGTTCACAGCCCTTTTGCACCTTTTGATTCAGACGGTACACCTCGCTCAAATGCACCTGCCAGCCCTTGCGGGCCCGGGCGGAAAAATCACCCTGTAAAGCGGCCTCAGGCACAGAAAGGCGCTGTACGGAACGGGCGTTGAACGTGGGGGAGGGTAAGGGGGCCTGGCGCTGCTGACACCCTACGAGCAGGGTCATTCCCACTGTGGCGGTCAGAAGGGTAGAAGTAAAAGAAGATAATCTGCCCAAAGCAGAGCTGTTAAAAGACATAAAGTAGACCTCGATAACACTTGAATATATCAGGTATATCGCTCACTCACTATCAGAACTGACTTAAGTAAAGGTTAAGTTCTGGTTTAGGCCACCCTTGACAGTGCCCCCGCCTTTCTCTTAATATATATTTAACAAAACACTGGAGAATGCCTGTGCTTCGTCGAATTGCTTCCGTTTCCATCTCTGTTTCTATTTTAACGATTGGACTTTTTGCCTGCGCGTCTCCCCGCACCGCTCCGGGTAACTTCAATCCTGGACTAAACCCCGCCGCCAACCGCGCCTTTAACAGCCAGCGCAGCGCGCAGTTCGGACGTTTAAACACCAACTGGTACGCCAATTTGCCCGGCGATCAAAGAAGCTACTATCAGCCAGCTCAGGGAAAACAGGGTAAAGAACTCTTTTCCAGCCTTCACCAGATTATTGAGCGCGGCCAGCGCACTCTTTCTTACGGCAGCGCCCGCTCCTTTATGTACGGCAACGCCGATCAGGTCCAGCGCAGCAATCGCAGAGGCCTGATTGCCTCTTATTCCAATATGCTGATTCCCGGCAGCGGTGGCAACGGCAACCGCTATAAAGAAGCCGGAGACGCTAACAATGACGGAAAATCCGGTGATTCTATCAACTGCGAACACACCTGGCCTCAGTCTTTCTTTAACAAAAGAAACCCCATGAAGTCCGATATGCACCACCTCTTTCCCACCCTCAGCAAACCCAACAGCATGAGAAACAATCATCCCATCGGCATGGCCAACGGCATTGTGGTGTACACCACCTCCGGCGGTGCCAAATTGGGCGTTGTGGATAAAACCGGTCGCCACAACCCCCGCGACATTAAACAATGGTACAACATGCCCTGGAACCAACAGCCCCACGACATTATGCGCCGCGATTTACAGGCCACCTTTGAGCCCCCTGACTCTCAAAAAGGCAATACTGCCCGCGCCATGCTGTACTTCTACCTGCGTTACTATAACGACAATATCCGTCAGGGCGCTTTCAAAGAAGACGTTTACTGGGATAAACAGGTTAAAACCTACATCCAGTGGGCCAAAGCGGATCCCGTGGACGCAGACGAACGCCGTCGTCATGAAGAAGTGGCCCAGCGTCAGAACAATCGCAATCCCTTTGTAGACATCCCCGATCTGGCCAGTTTAATTGGTGAGCAGGTATTTACCGAAGTTTTCTAATCGCCGCTTTAATGGCTTCTTTCACAAAAGGCACTGACTCCGTGGTCAGTGCCTTTTCGCACGACTGAAGGGCTCCGAGAGATGAGCCTCAGACATTCCGAGCAGATGGCTAACCACCTCATCAAAGGGCGTTGGTTTGAGACCGGGCATGGTTTGTGCCAGCTTGAACTCTTTCTGCCAGAGATAACGCATCTCAAGAATGCTGCGAAACAGGAATGAAAAAGGAGCCAACGCACGGATCAGGAGCCAGGGAAATTTGCGTAATGTCACCGGGCGCTTTGTCACCCGCTGTATGGATGCCGCCATCTCTTGCCAGCTCATATGATAACCGCCGTGATGAAAATTGCGAAATGCAGGGGGTTCGCTCATATAAGCTTTGGTAAGAGCCACAACTTCTGCCGCTGCATCAGGCAAGTAAGCCCAGGTGTGGCGAGCTTTTCCGGGCATACTCAGCCGGTAGCCCCGACGGGTGGTTTTCAATAGACTCTTCCACCATGAAGATTCAATATCGGGAGCCAGAAAATCCCCCATTCTCAGAACGATCACGTTAACGCCCCGGTCTGCGGCCTTTTGTAACCGACCCATCATTTGCTGACGCATATGTCCTTTGGGGGTCACGGGTGCATGCGCGTGAATATCCGTCTGGGCCGTGAGCGTCGGCCCCTGGTCAGGGTGATAACCGTAAATATTCCCAGGAAACACAAGGGTTTTGGGATTATCACCCGCTAATGCTTCCAGTTCTTCAAGACAGTGATTGAGCCAGGGAACCGCCTTATTTTTCCACCGGTAATTGGCGGGATTCACCCCATAAACAATCACATCAGCATCCGCAAATGCAGATGTTAAGTCCGTTTTTTCTGCTAAATCTCCCTTGAGAAGTTGAATATTCTCGTTTTGCAAATCCTTTTGCAGCAACTCACACAAGGGCTTTTCGGGGTTTCTTACCAATCCACTCACCTGCCAATTGCTATCCAAAAAAGCGCGGGCGCAATATCTTCCAAAGGCTCCGTTAATTCCTATAATAAGCACTCGCCGGGGGTTGAATGTTGCTTCAGACATGTATGTTCTCCTCTGACTTTGATACACTAAGCATAGCTATTCACATACATAAAGAGAATCATTAAAAATCGCCTGTGGGTATACATAAATGAATAAGTCTTCTGAAAACACCTCACCGCCCTGGCACTACTGGCAAAGCTTTCTGGCGGTCATCCAGCAGGGCAGTCTGTCCGCCGCCGCAGCGGTCATGGGGCAGTCTCAACCCACACTGAGCCGTCACATTCAACAGCTGGAGCAGGAGCTTGCCCTTCAGCTTTTTCAACGCACGCCCCGCGGGCTCATTCCCACCGAAGCCGCCACAGCCCTGGTCGCAGGGGCAGAAAAAATGGGAGAAGCCGCCACGCAAATGCTACTTTCTGCCAGAGGCCTGGAGAACAGCCTGTCTGGCACCGTGCGTATCTCTGCCAACGAAATTGTGGGGACCTATCTTTTGCCGGGTGTGCTGGCAGACTTTATGCATCAATACCCGGAAGTACACATAGAATTACAGATTTCCAATGCGGTGAGCAGCCTCAGTCAGCGGGAAGCGGACCTGGCCCTGCGCATGACCTCCGTGACGCAGCCGGATCTGGTGTGTCAGCGTTTGCCCGACTTGCCCCTGGGATTTTTTGCCCACACCCATTATCTCCAACACCGAGGCACGCCCGTTGGACTGGAGGACCTGAGCCACCACCACGTATTGGGGTTTGACAAAGCCACGTTTTTTCGTGAAGCCGCTGAAAAAATGGGGATTGCCCCCCATCGCAATCGTTTTGCCTTTCGCAGCGATCATATGCTGGCACAAATCGCGATGGCCCGGGCGGGGGGCGGTCTTATGGTCACCCACCGGCATCTGGCCGTACACTGGCCTGAAATGGTACAGGTTTTGACTGAGGTTCCCCTTCCTCCCCTGCCCTTTTACTTACTCTGTCATCAGGACACCCGCCACAATGCCCTGATTCGCACCCTGAGAAAGCATATTTACGCTGCGTTTCAACATAACCCTTACGCCCACTATGGAGACATACGATGAATAAAATTGGTCTGGTCACCTGCGCCGCCTTGCCAGCACTGCCCCCGGACGAACGGCTGCTGCTGCCTCTTTATAAAGAGGCGGGCCTGAGTACGGATATTGTGATCTGGGACGATCCCTCCGTGAACTGGCACAGCTACGATGCGCTAATTTTACGCTCTCCGTGGGACTACACGCAAAAGTACCCCGCTTTTTTGCGCTGGCTGGAACAGACGCGCCCGGTCCCCCTCTGGAATCCACGCCACCTGATACAACCCAATCTGGACAAGCGCTATTTGCTAAACCTCGAAGAGCAGGGGTTTAACGTGTGTGAAACCTGGATTTGCGACACGGGAGAAGCTCCAAATTTAGAAGCATGGTATCAACGACTGGGGCCCTTCGTGGTCAAACCCACGGTGTCGGCTTCGGGGATGGACACCCACTGCTTTACCCAACCTCCTACCGCCGAGCAACAGTCACAGATTGCGGCCCTTTCTGCGCAAAAAGCACTGATGGTTCAGCCTTTTTATGAGGAAATCCGGCACACGGGGGAATGGAGCTTTTGCTATATGGGCGGAGCCTTTAGCCATCTGGTGCTCAAAACACCCCCCGCCAACGGTTTTTTGATCCACGAAGAGCACGGTGGCACCACCACGGCCCGTGTAGCTCCCGCACATCTGCTGGAGCAAATTCAACCGCTGATTGAAAGCCTGCCCACACCGTGGCTGTACGCGCGGGTAGACGGACTTGTAGAAGACGGCCAATTTATGCTGATGGAATTGGAGCTCACAGAACCCAGTCTCTACCTGAACCATGATGCGCAGGCCCCCCAGCGTTTTGTAGAGGCCCTGCTCAGGCTTTGAGGGTCTTTAAACCGAAGACAGGAATAATGCCGCCACCGGCACTCACGTTAATCACTTTGGAGCCAGAAATACGTCCCAGACAGCCCACATATTTGCCGTTGTACACGTAAGGGTTGAGGTTGAGGTTTTTCTTTTCCATCACGACTTTTTTGCCGTGAATGGTGGGAAATTCGTATTCGGGAATGTCGGCAGCTTCTTGAAGAATCCACCAGGGACAACCCACTGCTGAAGCAATGGCCTCGTGCCATTTTTCTGATTCGGTAAATTGCCCCACGTAAACCTCATAACCCCCGGCGGCCCAGCTGGGCTTAAGCACCAGTTTATCGCGGTTTTTAATGGCGTATTCTTGCAGAGCCACCGTTTCTCCTTCCGCTGAAAGCGTGATGGTCTCGTCCATTTTGCGGGTCCAGGGCAGGTACTCATTGAGACAGGCGGCTTCTTCGGACGTAAAGTAATGATGATTTTCTTCATTGCTTAAAAAAGACAGCATTTCTTTTTGCGAGCCCAGGGTGGCGCGAAAATGGTTTACACAGCAAATGGCTCCGTCGCGCAGGGCGTTCAAAAAGTCTTTCATTTCCCGGGGGAAGCGTTTAAAAAAGGTAAAGCGCAGGCACAAATTCACAATATCAATTTGCACATTGCCCGAGTACAGTTTACCGTTGCGGTAGGTGAGTTCACGGGCATCTACCAGATTGGCTTCAATGCCGTGTTCAATTAAAAAGTCCCGCACAATTTCGTCATCGGAGCCCTTAAAAAACTCCTTGAAAGAAACCAGAGCCACCCGCGGCTTCTTTTTGCTACCGCCCCATTCCGCGTAACAGTGCAACAAGGTGTCTTTGAGAGCGTGGAGCATGGAGCGATCTTCCGGTTGGCAATAGGTCTCAATGAGATCTTTGAATAAACCGGATTCACTGGCCAAGCTATTGTAGGTATCGTGCCAGCCACGGCCGCCGGGGTTATCGGTGTTAAATTCAATAAATTTAAGGGTTTTACCGTCGTACAGGGCGTCATGACGACTGAGCATGGTGGGCTTTTTGTAACCGGGGTCCCACTGAATCCACTCTTCGGGAATATCCGGGTAGGGAAAATAACTTTTGACGTGCTCGTCTTTGAAGTACAGCTGAATCGCCTTGTCCAGAATTTTGTCGAGGTCCTCTGTGACTCTGGTAATCAGCTCCAGCGAGTCCGGCTTCAAAAACATGGGAGCCAGGGTCACGGGCAGGGTGCCCCCATCACTGTAGCTACAGCGGCGCTTGAGCAATTCCTGCATAAAGCGCTGGCGTTCCTGAATCACCTCCTGAGGGTGGGCTTCCATCCATTCTAAAATTTCGTTTTCAGCGGTATCAAAGGGAACCAGCGTCTTCTTTTTAGCCATGAGAGAGTACTTTCTGTATTGAAGTTTCCGTATTCAACATTCAAAATCCACAGCATACTTTAGCATGCATGCCATACCCTTGAATACAGAAGTGCTGACAAAAAAACTTACAAAAGCCCGAGTTCTCTGGCCTTTGCCACAGCTGCCGTGCGCCGGGTGACTTCCAGTTTGCGAAACACGTTTTTTAAATGGGTTTTGATGGTGTTGGGACTGACACACGTCTGTTCCGCCATGTCGCGATTGCTCATGCCCTGCGCTAAGCACTGCAGCAACTCTTGCTCCCGTTCCGTGAGCACCAGCGGTTCGGTTTTTGCCGCCTTCCAGGCCTCTTGTACGGCATCGGGCATTTGAGCGAGCGCCTTCTGATAATCTCTGTAGACTCGACTTCTGGTCTCTGCACTACCGGGCATTTCCCAGGCGTCAAAGACGCAAAAGAAGGCTTCGGTGCGGGCCCCTTCGCTGAGCAAAAGATTCCAGTGTTCGTCTTGATATTGCTCTAACTGAGCAGCCGCATACGCCCGATGGGCCAGCCAGGTCAAGCGGGGCAAAGCCTGTACTGTGCTATTACACAAACGATCGGCCACTTCCAGAGCCACTTCCCAATTTTTCTGCCCCCGGGCCTGCACGTAGCGCAAATGATCGTGGTCTATGGGTGTGGTGGGCTGGCCTTCCCACAGGGCTAGTAATTGGCGAAAAAAGGGCAGATGGGATGCCGCGTTTTTAACCGCATGGGTGGGCAATCTTTGGAAAGCCTGTTGTAAAAGGGCCTCGGCCGCATTCCACTGCCGGGTTTCTATATACAGGGTCAGCGCCTGCACGTTCACATAAATCACGTCATTGTTATAGGCTCCGGAGGCATTGTCCAGCGCAAGCACCAGCTCTGCGTTCATGGTGTCAAGATCACCTTTTGCACGGGCAAGCACCGCCAGATCCACCCGCATTTTCCCACAGAGAGAATGTTCTGATAGCCCCGCGTGTTCAGCGTCTTGCAGAATATGTTTCAATCCTTGTTCTGCCATACGGGTATAGCCCTGATAAAGTTGGCAACTGGCCTGACACATGCGCGCAGCAAAGGTGGTTATTAAAAGTCCCGCCTCACGATTCCAGTAAATCGCTTCTCCAAAATCCTGTTCTGCAGCGGCGTAATCTCCCTGCATAAAAAAAGCCAGTGCCCTGTCAAACCAGGCCCCCGCTAAGTAAAAAGGCTCCCGGGTTTGTGCCCGGATTTGCTCTACGATGTCCCATAGTTCCGCTGCCTTGCCCTGTTTTCGATACAGCAGACTTTGCAAATACAATTGCTGAAGTTCGGGCACGTGGAGTTCTTGTTGAAGCAATACGGTACTTTGCGCCTGCACAATTTCCCCCATCAGGGCCTGGACCACCCCGCGAAACATCAGCAACTTTGGATACTGACGCAAAACGGCGTTGGGCACCGCGGTTAACTTGCTTTTGAGCAGAGGGATATGCCCGTCCCCCAGTAGAGGCAAAGACAGATCTCTCAAGGTGGCGTAAAAAAAATCTGAATCCGGCGCGGCTTCTGCCAGTTCCAGGGCCCCTTGCCAGCGCTGTTGTTCCCGTAAAAATGCCACCCCCTGCTCACTCAGGGTCTGTCGCTTTTCCACGGACAAATCTCGGATAAAATAGTCCCGGGCAAAAGCCCCGAAGCGATACTCGCCGGGCAACGTTTCCATCAAAAAGGGCATGGTCAACGCAAGGTTTTTTAAAAGGTCTCTGTCCGCGGTATCCGATAACCACGCTTTTGACACTTCGCCCCACAAGGCCACCGCCGTAAGCAGTTCTTTCTGCCGAGCGTTGAGGCGGGGTATAATCAGGGGTTCCCAGTAAGCGGTCAGTGTCTGCTCCATCTGGCGGATCTCGGAATCTGTGATGGTGTGATTCTGCTGACGCAAAACCTCACAGGCCAGTGGCCAACCCTGTGTGGCCTGTTGAATCACGCTGGTAACATCTGCTGAAAAACAGGATTTCAGCTGTGGCTCATCCCAACGCAGCTGAGACGCATCAATTTGAAGGGCACGCCCGGAGAGAAACTCTCTCTGAAGGGGCCAGAGAAATTCTTCTGTGGCACACACATGACGTAGTCCCGTTTGCCGGAGCCATTGCTGCAAAAGTGCAAGGTGAGAGCTGCCCTTGAGATAATGCACATCGTCTATAAATAAAATGCCCGGCTTAAGTTGCTCTGGCCGCAGGGCGGCCAATACACTTTCGGGTGAGTCAGCCTGCCAATGGGGTTTTGACACTTGCTCAGCAATGCACAGGGGTTCTAAAGCCGCAAACAAATGCAGGAACAGGCGGCCCGGCTCCACATCTTCAGGCTCAAGGCTTAGCCACACTGCTGAATCCGTCTGATGAAAAAGCGCTGCCATGATTCGGGTTTTACCAAAGCCCAGCGGAGCCTGAATCCAGAGCGAACGAGAGTTCTGAGTGGATAAAAAGCGCCCCCCCGTGGCATGGGCTGGCACCGTCATCAAAGGATCCGTCACCAGAGGAGCCTGTAGCTTATCGTGAAGCACAAAAGGATGAGACATATTTTAGTATTATACTGATGCAGGTATCATTTAAGAAAGCGACATCAGGAGTATTCATGGTTCAGGCATCACGGATTGTGTCTATTATTCACGCCAAAGGTGGCACCGGAGCCAGTTTACTGGCCTCAAATCTGGCGGTGGGTTTTTCACTGGCTTCCAAAACCCCAACACTGCTCATTGATCTTGATTTAAACACGGGCGGCTCTCTGGCCAGTTTGATGTCCATGGAAAAAGAAGCTGAGCACAAACATCTGGGAAACCTGATCAAAAAACCCATTAACGTCAACACCCTCGAAGAGCAATTGATTCGCCAGGAGCGAGGTGATGTGCATTTACTGGCGGCTCCCCCCATTACGGAATGGGTGAGTTTACGACCCGAACAAATTTACGAACTGCTGTTGGTGGGCAACGCGCTTTACCGGCATATTGTTATTGATGTGTCCCAGCCCCGCCTCAATGAGATTATGGGCGTTTGTCTGGACTGTTCCAGCGCAGTGGTACCCGTGGTGATTCCCGACATTGTGTCTTTACAGGCCACATCTCACCTGCTACAAGACATTCAAAACAATGATTTCAGCCTCTCTAAATTTGAGATGATTTTAAACATGGCGGATCTCTCCAAAGATTTGCCCGCAGAAGATATCAGCGCCTATTATGAAGAGCGGCTCAAGCAACCGCTTACCCTGAGAATTCCCTATTCTCCCGAGGACTGCGTGAAGTCCGTGAACCGGGGCATTCCCCTCTTTTATAAAGGCAAAGACGAAGCCCTGCGCAAAGCCCTCACCCATATGACCCGTGAGTTGCTCAAAGCCCAGCCCCTGGACGTGGGGGACGTGAATATTTCTTACCGGTCAGCCATGCCTCAGACCGCATCATCTCCCCTTCCCATGCCCGATATGCCCGCTGCTCAGCCCGTGACGGCCCTGGCTACCGTTAACACCGCCATTGCGGGCTGGTCCTTTGAAAAATACCGGGAAACCCGCCAGCATTTGCATGAGCGCCTTTTAAAAGAAGTGCGCTTGCAGGATATGGAGCTGGACACCGCCGAAAAGCGTGAAGAAGCCAAGCGGCCCCTGCGCAAAAAGCTGGCGGAAATTATGCTCACCGACAAAATTGAAATTGCCTCGCGCAAAGAAAGCGTCATGCTGATTGAGGCCATTTTAGATGAGGCGCTGGGCCTGGGACCGCTGGAATTGTTTCTAAAAGACCCCCGCATCACGGAAATTATGGTGAACGGTCCGGAACAGATTTACGTGGAAAAAGAAGGGCGCCTGGAACTGTCTTCGCAGCAGTTCTTAAACGAGCGCCAGCTGCGCGTGGTGATTGATCGCATTGTATCCCCCCTGGGGCGCCGGATTGACGAAAGTTCGCCCATGGTAGACGCCCGCCTGCCGGACGGTTCCCGGGTCAATATTATTATTCCGCCGCTGGCCTTGAACGGTGCCACCATCACCATTCGAAAATTCCCCGAAGAGCGATTGGGCGTTAAAAACCTGATTAATTTTGGCACCCTCGACAAAGAAATGGCCCATTTTTTAGACGGCTGTGTGCAGGCCCGTCTAAATATTCTCATTTGCGGCGGTACGGGCTCTGGTAAAACCACCCTGCTGAATATTCTTTCCTCTTTTATTCCCCACGGGGCACGGGTGGTCACCATTGAAGATGCCGCCGAACTGCAGCTGGATCAAAAACACGTGATTCGTTTAGAGTCTCGTCCGGCGAATATGGAAGGCAAAGGGCAGGTGAGCATTCGCGATCTGGTGAAAAACTCCCTGCGGATGCGTCCGGATCGCATTGTAGTGGGTGAGGTGCGGGGAGGCGAAGCTCTGGATATGCTGCAAGCCATGAATACAGGCCACGAAGGTTCCCTCACCACCTGTCACGCCAACGCTCCGCGTGAAGCCCTGGCCCGCTTAGAAACCATGGTGCTGATGGCGGGGGTAGATCTGCCCATTCGTGCTATCCGGGAACAAATTGCCTCAGCAGTGGATTTAATCGTGCATCAGTCCCGACTGCGCGACGGCACCCGCAAGGTGATGCATGTGACAGAGGTGAGCGGAATGGAAGGCGATACCATTACCCTGCAAGACATTTTTAAGTATGAACAAATGACCGTGGATGAACAGGGCAACGTGGTGGGGCGCTTTACCCAGTCAGACATTCGCCCCAAGGTACTGGATAAATTTGTCAGTTATGGCATTGCATTGCCCGAAACCTTCACCGCCACGGGCATGGAAATGGGGAGCCCTCTGGGTGAAATGCCGGAAACGGAAAAAGATAAGAAAGGATTTTTCTGGTAATGCCACTGTTTGGACTCATTGAACTGGGGTTACAAATTTACTGTATCGTGCACTGCATTCGCACCCGGCGCAGCACCTGGTGGATCTTTTTGATTCTCTTTGTACCCATCATTGGTGTGGCGGTGTACTTTATTACCGAAATGTGGCCCGACATTCAGCGTCGACAAGGTTACGCTCGCGGCACTCACAACGCCAATCCCTTGCGTTATCGACCCGCGCGAAAAGCTTCCGTTAACCAACTGCGCGAGAACCTGGAATTTTCAAACACTATCCAGAACAAAGAAAATCTGGCAGATGAACTCATGCGCCAGGAAGAATATGGGGAGGCCCTTCGTCTGTATGAAGAGTGCTTACAGGGAGCCAGTAGTAACGATGTGGGTATTTTGTTCAAGCTGGCAGAAGCCGCTTTTTGCCACGAAGCCTATGAACTAAGTATTGAAACCCTGCACAAAGTGCGCGCGCTATCCGACTTTCGTGGCGGCAAGGTGAAGCTCTTACTGGCCAGAGCCTATGCGGCCACAGGAGATAGCGAAAAAGCAGATCAACAGTTCAAGCAGGCGGTAGACAAACACAGCGATCTCGAAATTCGCTATCGCTATGCGGAATTTTTGCACGATCAGCAACGCATTTCAGAATGTAAAATGATGTTAACGGCCATTGAAAACCGCGTCAAACAAATGCCGCCCCACGCGCGCAAACTCAATAAAACGTGGATTTCACGGGCGCGGAAAGCGCAAAAGGCGCTGTCATAGACTCTGTTATAATACTCAAAATTATTTAACAAACACCGAAGGAATTTCTCAACGTGAAAAAATTAGCGCTTTTGCTCAGTCTCGCCTCCGTTTCTTGTTTAACCGCCTGTCCCGGCAAACGGCCCGGTGACGACTCCCCCAATATGGGCAAAATCGTCTTTTCTTCCGATCGCACGGGCAATCACGAAATTTTTGTGATGAACCCGGACGGCTCGGGATCGGTCAATTTAAGTCAGCACAAATCCGCAGACTATATGCCCGTCTGGTCTCCCGATCGCTCTCAAATTGCCTTTGTATCAGAGCGCGACGGCAATTCAGAAATTTATTTAATGGAAGCCAACGGTAAAAATCTGCGCCGCATGACCAATCACGAAGGGGAAGATTTCTACCCCGCGTTTTCGCCCGACGGTGAGTGGCTCAGCTTTACGAGCACCCGCGACGGCAGCCAGGATATTTTTGTCATGCAAGCCGCTGGCGGCGGCTTAAAAAACGTGACTCGCTCCCGCACCAATGACGCCGTGGCCAACTGGTCGCCCGACGGAAAACGTCTGCTCTTTGTGAGTGACCGCACCGGCAATAACGAACTTTTCGTCAGCAATACGGACGGCACCAACCCCATCAATCTCACCAGGCATCCCAAAGCAGACTACAGCGGTCACTTTTCAAATGACGGTAGTAAAATTGTGTTTTCTTCTGCCCGGGATGGAGATCAAAACCAGATTTACGTGATGAACAGTGACGGTAGCAATGTACGCCGCCTCACCAACGATGACCATATTAAATTTGGCCCGGTGTTTGCCCGTAAAACCAATCAAATTTTGTTTTCGGGTATTTCTGATGAGGCCCTCAAAAACAGTCACGATCTCTTTATTTTAAACATGGACGGCCAGTTCAAAAAAATCACCGCCAACGCCTACGACAACAGCGAAGGCCACTGGTAAACCTATTCGCCTATGGTTAACCCCACACGACCCCGTCTCGTCATTCATGGCGGGGCGGGGACTTTATTCAAAGGCAAACTGGACCCCGAAAGAGAAGCTCTGGCCCGTGAAGGCCTGAAAGCCGCCCTGGCCGCAGGCGTAAAGCACCTGGAACATTCGGCGCTGGACGCCGTGGAGCAAGCGGTAAAAGCCCTGGAAGATTGTCCCGCCTTTAACGCCGGACGGGGTTCGGTATACACCCACGAAGGCACCCAGGAAATGGATGCGGCCATTATGACGGGACACGATCGCATGGCGGGAGCTGTAGCGGGTATTCAGGGGGTTAAAAACCCCGTGACGCTGGCCCGTGAGGTACTGGCCCACTCTCCTCATGTGCTGCTGCTGGGTCATGGCGCTGAACGCTTTGCCCGGGAACAAGGCGTTGTTTTTGAAGCCCCGGAATACTTTCATTCGGATTATCGCTGGCAGCAACTGCTTAAAATTCGAGATCGGCAAACCACGGCTTTGGACCATAATCTGGGCACCGTAGGTGCTGTCGCGGTAGACGCACACGGACGTGTGGCTGCGGCCACCTCCACGGGCGGCATGACCAACAAACGCTACGGTCGCGTGGGCGATTCCCCCCTGATTGGCTGCGGCACCTACGCGGACGAACGCTGTGCCATTTCTGCCACAGGCCACGGTGAATTTTTTATGCGTTCGGTATTCGCCCATGATATTGCTGCCCGCCTGCGCTATACAGAGCAATCCCTGCAAGTAGCCTGTGAAGCCGCGTTGCAGGGACTGGAAAAACTGGGGGGTGGGGGCGGTGTGATCGCTGTAGACGTTCACGGCAATTTTACCATGCCCTTCAATACGGGGCGCATGTACCGGGGAACGATTGCCCCCGGCACTTCTGCAAAGATTGCCATCTACGAATAGCGTTTACTGGGCGACGAAACGTACTTCCTGTGCTTTACGAATGGCAATGGAACGAGCCCCCACTAAATCACCTTTAACAGGCATGGTTTCAATAGCACTCACCTGAATGCGATAGTTGCCGGTGTTTCCGATGCCCACAAGAGGTTCTTCGTTGCGGTTGGGATCAGGTCTGGCACTGGTAATAGGAAGCTTGGGCGTTAAAGCCAGTGGGATTTCCAATTTGGGATCCATGGGGCCGCTAATGCTACCACCTTCCTGGCGCTCGGTGCCAGAAGCGGTACCGTAGCTAATGGTGGTGTTTTTGGTGATGGCGCCCCAGAGTACTTTACCAGAGGTGTCTGATACCTGAACATGATACAGGTTGGTGCCAGCGTCTTCCCAGCTAAACTGGTGACCAGAACCCAGAGGGTCTTTGAGAATGGCGTTGTTGCCCGCAGGAACGGTAATTTTGAAGGGTTCTACTGAAGCAGCACCAATAATTTGAATACCCTGAGTTTGTGCACTGGCTACGGCAATATTATTGGCATTATCGGCACGAATAGAATAGATATAATCTACGTTGGGCTCTAAGCTAGGATCGCTGTCGGTCAGGGTGGTACGGGTATTGTCTAGTCTGGAAATTTCGTCAGCATTTCCGAGAGATTCAGTGGCTTTGCGACGGAAAAACTTAAGAGACTGCGCGTTATTGGGAATGCCACTCCAGGAGAGGAAAATATCGGAGTCGCTGGCACCTTCAGCATTGATTTCGGTGACCGCAATGGCCTGTAGATCTGCTTCGGCGGGATTGCCCACAGTGGCAGGGTTTTCACCACAGGCACTGAGAACAGTGGTGGCGGTGGCCAGGGCCACCAATACGGTTTTAATTGTGGATGTCTGCATGATTATAGCCTTCTTTCGAATGTTATTAAGCGTTATTAATAAGGGACGTAATTGCACAAAAAAAGTTTCAGTATTCTTTTAAATCAGGCGGTTTTTTCAATCAGCGACACAAAGGCCTGACATTGCTCCGTTAAAAGAGAACGGAAGCGTCCTTTGATGGTGGGCGTATACTCCAGCGCCTTAAAAATATCCTGCTGTTTTTTGTAAACATCAAGACAGCGGTGAGTCACCAGAAAAGCCCCTTGCTCTTTGTGAAGAGCGTTGGCATAATTGATCAAATCCTCTGGCTGAAAATACTCCAGGGGCAAACCGCCCATTAAATGTTCTTCGCAGGTAATGTAGGGTCCAAACAGGGTCACCACATCATACTTTTCTTTGGGCTCGTGCTCAAAGACATTTTCGTTTAAATAACGACTGTAGCTGGCAATGGGATCCACATACGACAGGGCATGATCCACACAGCTATAGCCTTCCATATCCAGGCGATAAGGATCTAGCTCAATGCCCGTTAAAAACACCGAACGCGGGGACTCGGTGTGAGAAAGGGCAAAAAACTGATAGAGAGCGGGCGCATAGGTCCAGTTGGCTGAGCCAATATCCAGAATTTGCAGGGTCTTTTTTTGCCAGATACTGTGTTCAGGAGAAAAGCAGTCCTCTAAAATTTCAAGGGTTTCAAGCACCCGGCGAAAAGCCGTCACGGGAAGGTATTTACGCCAGGCATGCAGCTGGTATTTTTCAATGTATTCATTGGCCATATTTAGCGCTTTGGGCGCAATCTCAGGGGAAAGATCTGCAAAAAGAGCGTCATCACTCCAGGAAGACCGAAAACGAATTTTACCCGCCACAGAGCGGGTACGCTGCCGCAAACGATAGGCGGATAAATTGGCCTTGTCCAGCAATTGCTGGGGCGTCATGGCGTCCGGGCTAAAAAACACCAGTGCTCTTGGAAAAATTTGCTTGATTAAGCGTTCCAATACCAGTCCATTGGTAGAGCCCCTGTCATTAATGCCTAACACCACCGGCTGAAAACTCTGTAGTTCCTGCACCATATGCTGTACCGAGGGACGTTCTTCGGTATTGAAATCCCAGTGTCTGAGTTCGTTCACTTCATCGTGTAAAAAATCAGACAATGGAAAAGGCGTATCGGGGAAATAAACGTCTTGCCAATAAAGCTCCAGGGGAGTGGTGGGACAATCAATGAGAGCAATACGCATCTTTACCGGGTAACGGGCCGAAAAATAGTTTTGGTGGGCACAAAAGGCACCGGACGAAACGCTCGCATGGTGGTATAACCCAGAGGGCCTGAAAGCACTTCAGGACTGAGTTGCCCCTGAGCGGGGTTTTCAATTAAACTCACCTTGATCACCGACATCAGCTGATTGAGCGCTGAGCGCACAGGGTCTTTGACCGTAAACAAAAACACCTCAAGATCTTCTTGCTGACGTCGTCCGAGATCCTGCTGGTTACTCTGTTCCTGGCGCTCGTCTTTTTCCACACGTCGGGTGCGGCGTGACACATAATCAGGCCCAAATCCACTACCGCCGTGGCGAATACTACCGGTTGCTGCTGTTGTCATGATTTACCTTCCCTGAGAGTATAGCATAGCGTTCAGGCTCTGATGGTAGCCCGGTCTTTAAGCCAGGCCGCAATCTGGGGGAGTGTTTCTTGCTGTAACGCCATGGAGCCAATATATTCAAGATCTTCGCTTTTGGATTGCAAATGATAACCGTTCATGCGCAAAAAGAGGTCAGCGGCGAAAAAGCCGGTCAGCGCATTCATTTTAATAAAGGGTTTGTGTTTAATGCAAGAGTCCACCAGGGCCGCCGCTTTTTCCCACACTTCGGGAAAGGGTTCATAATCGCCCTCTAGCTTGAGTTGCGGCCGCTCCACAGCTGATTCCAGCGCGGAAAAAGAGGTAATACCAAAGGGCATGTTTTCTCGCTCGCTCAAATAGGCATTAAGGTAAAGCATTTCGTGCAGGGATAAATATCTCATAAGTTTAAAACGTGTCCGTGGGCCTCAAGGGATTCTGCAAACGCCTGTTGAAAATCTGTACGGCGGGGTACAGCTTTTAAGGTGAGCTCATAATGATTAAGCAATACATTCAGGCATTCATCCTGAGTGAGTCCCAGCTTTTCAGCAAGGGTACGCAGACGGGCTTGAGTTTCTACAGCATTCACCGGTTCAGACATGTCAGAAGTTCTCAATTCGTAATTTGTTTTTATCTTAGCATGAGCCAGCGGCGATAAAAAGTGATTGTGTTACCGTTAAGACATGACAGACCAGGAAGATCTCTTTATTCCCGACGCCGTGGTCCTGGAAATCGTACAGGACCTCTGGAGTGGATATGGTCAAATTGAACGCCTGCAGCTAAAGCGTCATCCGCAAAACACCCTGATTAGAAAAGTCGTCCGTCCACCGGTGTCTAAAACCACGCACCCTCGCGGATGGAATAGCGCCTTTGCAGATCAGCGTAAGCGACGCTCTTATGAAGTGGAGCTTGTGTTTTATCGGCGTTACGCCCGGCACTGTACCCCCCATTGCAGAGTGCCCGCTTTTTATGACAAATGGTCTTCGGCCACCTGGACAGAATCACTGGACCCATCAGGCAGACCCGCGCTAAAAACCCTGACTTTAACGCTAGAAGATTTAAATGCTCAGGGATTTGCCCCGGTTTCAGCTCCCAACAGAGCACAACAAAGCGCCAGCTTACGCTGGTTGGCTCATTTTCACAGCACGTTTTTATACATGCCCCCAAAAGGACTCTGGCAAAGAGGGGGTTACTGGCATCTAGACACACGCCCGGAAGAATATGCACAAATGGAGCCGGGACTGCTCAAAACGAAGGCGCGTATTATAGAGGACCGTTTACATCACGGCCCCCAGACCCTGATTCACGGAGATGCAAAAGTGGCTAACTTCTGTTTTCGGCCTGGGCGCATTGACAACACTGAGTCTTTTGATGCGGCTGCCGTGGACTTTCAGTACGTGGGAGGTGGATGTGGCATCAAAGACGTGGCCTATTTTCTGGGATCTTGTTTACCCGAAGGAAGCCTAACAGACCAAGACAACTGGGCAAGGCAACACCTGAATGATTATTTAAGAACCCTGGGGACGGCCCTGCATTCACGCTTCAGCACCGCAGAGGTCTCTGCGGTGCTGAATGAATGGGAAGCGTGTTTTGAACTGGCCTGGGCAGATTTTCAGCGTTTTTTACTGGGATGGGCGCCAGCCCACCCCAAAAACAGCCGGTTGGCTAACGATTACACAGAACGCGTGTTAACCAACCTTTAGCGGCGTTAGTTCACAGGAGCAAGGGTTTGCAAGTAAGCACTCATGTCTTCCAGCTTCTGGTCATCCACGCGATAGCCAATCAAACTTTGATTGTTGGTCTGGTTGGTTCTTGTGGCATTGATATAGGGATAGCCTGTGACACCGGTTTGTTTCAGCACCTCAATATAATCATCAACCAACTGATCACCAGCGGTTTGGCGTGCAGCGTCTGTAGCCAGAGTGGTGGGCTCCATCAACGCGGTGTACACCAGGTTATTGAAATCCTCTAAAGACAGATTCAAATCACCGCCCAGAGGCGCCTGAATGTTTTCACCAAATAAAGGCACGTTGATGGCAGGGTTACCCACACCGTCAAAGCTCACATCGAAGTGGCCCACGGGATAATACTCGGGGTTGCTAAAGTAGGCATCAAATTCTGCTTCGGTGGAGTTGGGACCCAGGTTCAGGCTGGCCGGAGCACGGCCAGAGCCACCGGGATTTTGCAGCTGGGCCAGCGGATAAAACGCCCGGCTGTTTTCAGCAGTGGCTAAAATAGCGCCTACATTGAGATTAACGGTACCAGGACCGTCCACACGACGACCGATGGATCCACCGTTAGGCAGGGTAAAGACCGACTCATCGGTGACACCGTGACACAGTGCGCAGGAAACGCCGATTTTATCGCCGTTGAGCACGTCCATAACACCATCGTTATTGGTATCGATAGGCACTACACCCACGACCGCATTAGCGTTAATCAAGGCCACAGTAGTCATGGGATCATTCAGAGTAGGCGCGTTTTCAGGAGAAAGATCGGTTTTCAACTCTTCAGCAACTACGCTGACCACTTCAGGACTCAGGGCTTCCACATCCACGTGGTGTCCCAGTTGTAAAGCCTGTACGGGAGTAATACCTGCTCCTACGATTCCGGTGGCAAGCTTAGCACCGTCGGTCCAGAAGGTTTCGTTACCAAAGGTTTCAAAGCGAAACACCTCTCTACCTCTGAGAGCGGAGGCTTCTATATCGTCATTTGGAGACGGAGCGGTAGTGGGCGCTGTGGTTGGAGCACCAGTGGGTGCTGTGGTGGGTGCGGTGGTCGGCGCAGTCGTCGGCTGAGGCTCCGACGAGGGAAGCGGCGTCGAAAACTCGTTAGGAATGGGATTACAGGCACTCAGAGCCACCAAACTGGCTGTCAGTGCGAGATATGTTCTATATTGTTTCATCGTCAGATCCTACTTTCAAATGCTTTGTAGTTGCTTTTCAGGTCACTGTGGCTCATGGTACTCAATGACTTAACAGGAGTCAATGCCGGTTTTTTTAAGTAATTCCACGGATTCACCTGCCACAACCCACACCAGGAACCCGCAAAAACACAAGCGATGAGAGTCCTCCACACTACTTTTACGGGTCATAAAAATCCGTTTAAAATTTTTATATAACTTTGATTTCACCGGGCATGATAGGTATTGGGCGTAGTATGCTAGACTATATCGCGATGAAAAAAACCTACCTGACCCTGCTCTTTTTATTGTGCTGCAATACGGCCTGTGCTGAAGGTATTGTGCTGGAACCTCAGGAACCGCTTCAGGTAGAGCGCGTGGTACTACCGACGCCTGAACCCACAGCTATTAAACCGCCAGAAACCCGCTGGGAGTATACGCAATACTATGCCAGCGAAGGTATAGACAAAGCTCGTCAGTACCGGGGACTGGTCTGGCCGGTTCTCCTGCTACTTTTCGTACTCTGGGCCTTTGGAAAACTTTTGAAA
>CAYFGW010000041.1:0-24257 GCA_964342365.1 uncultured Candidatus Sericytochromatia bacterium
GGTCTTCAATGAAATGGGAGCCAATAAATCCTGCGCCGCCGGTCACTGTAATGTTCATAAATCTTGCAAAGTGTTCCTGCAAAGAGTGGGGACGGTGGGACTTGAACCCACACGAGATTGCTCTCACTAGCCCCTCAAGCTAGCGCGTCTGCCGATTCCGCCACGTCCCCGTGGAGTAAAACTCAGAAGTTCCGTAATGCTTTGAGGGGTACGAATAGAACTTCTGAGTTTAGAGGTGCCCAGAGACAGAATCGAACTGTCGACACAGGGATTTTCAGTCCCTTGCTCTACCAACTGAGCTATCTGGGCATCGGGAATGAATTATAACACATCTGTTTAGACTCACAAGAGGATATACAAAAAATTAATTAACCTGTTTTTAGTGTCAGGTTTAGCATTTCTTCGGGTGTGGTGGGTGATACAAAGGATGCCGCCGAAATATTTTGTTGCACCAGCCGCTTCAGCGTTGGGGGGCCCAGTTCCACCACGGTGTCAATTTGGGGTAACGCCTGCATGCTTTCGCGCCAACGTACGGGGGACAACATTTGCTGTTGTAGCGCCGCTTTTATGTCTTCGGGATCCGTAATGCCGCGGGCCACGCTGTTCATCACTACGGGGAACGCAGCGGGTGAGAATGGGGTTTCACGCAGGAGTTTCTCCATGTTGATACTGGCGGATTGCATCAGAGGAGAATGAAACGCTCCACTCACTTTTAGAGCAATTGGACGACCGGCTTTGGCATTTTTTATACGGGTATTTAGCATCTGCAATTGCTCTGCATCACCGGATAGTACCACCTGATCGGGGCTGTTGTCGTTGGCAACAACCACTCGAGCATAGTCCTGACACAGGTTTTTGATTTGTGTCAGATCGGGCCGAATGATCGCGCTCATAGCTCCTGCGGCGGCTTCGCAATCCTCCTGCATCCAGGCAGCCCGGTGTTTAACCAGTTCTAATCCCTGCTCAAGAGAAATAACTTCTGCGGCATAGAGTGCGCTGTATTCACCGAGACTGTGCCCCGCTACCGCCACGGGGGAGCGTTCTATTCGGTTGCGCCAGAGACGGTACAGGCCCGTTTCCATGACAAACAAAGCCAACTGCGCATAATAGGTCTGGGTCAGGGTTTCCACAGGACCTTCCGCCATGAGTTGGACTATGTCAAAATCCAGCACCTGTTGCGCCTGAACGAGATGTTCCTGTATCAGGGACTCTGACAAAAAAGCGTCCATCATGCCCACCTTCTGGGCACCCTGACCGGGAAAAACGAGCGCATACTTATTCATAAGCTTTTTAAATCCTTTATTGTTTTTGTGTAAATCGCTGCGTAGTACAGTGCGTAGTACAGCATAAAGCTTCTGCTATGCTAGAAGCAAAAAAGCGAGGAAACGTCCCATGAAACTCAAAGACAAAGTGGCGATTATCACCGGCAGTAGCAGAGGTATTGGCAGAGACATCGCACTCAGTCTGGCTGATGAAGGCTGCCATATTGTGGTGGTGGGCAAAACTGCTGAACCCCATCCGAAACTTCCTGGCACTATTCACACCGTGGCCAAAGAGGTGGAAGAGCGCGGAGTCAAAGCCCTTGCAGTGCAGTGCGACGTGCGCGATATCGACAATATCACCTCCATGGTGGAGCAGGTCAAAAACACCTTTGGTCGCATCGATATTCTACTCAATAATGCGGGTGCGCTCTGGTGGCAACCGCTGATGAAAACACCCGCCAAGCGTTTTGATTTGATGATGGATGTAAACGCCCGTGGTGCTTTTTTCTGTGCTCAGGCCGTACTACCCACCATGATGGAAGCTGGTGCGGGACATATTATTAACATGTCTCCCCCCATTGATTTGGAACACGTGCCCTATCATATTGGATACACCATTTCAAAATACGGAATGACTTTGTTGAGTCACGGTTTAGCAGAGGAAATGAAAGAACACAATATCGGGGTGTACTCTCTCTGGCCAGAAACCATGATTGAAAGCCTTGCCACCATCAACTGGGGCCTGGGCGATGCGGCCATGTGGCGTAAGCCAGCTATTCTTTCTGATGCGGTGATTACTCTGCTCACTCAGGAAGATATCTCGCGTTACAGTGGGCAGGCTCTTATTGATGAAACCGTTCTGAGAGAAGCGGGCGTGACCGATTTTGACCCGTATAATTGCGTGCCAGGTTCAAATCCGCCTCCTCTTAACAGCCTCTGGGAGATGACCAAAAATGCACAATAATTTAAATCAATTGCCCCTGGACCATATTGGCGTGGCGGTGGAAAATATGCAGGAGTCCCTGGCTGTGTACCGCCTGCTGGGGGCCGACGTGCTCAAAACAGAAACCGTACCCACCGAAGGGGTAAACGTCGCTTTTTTAAATACCGGTGAATGCCATCTGGAGCTTTTAGAGCCCACCTCTGAAGATAGTCCCATCGCCAAATTTATGCAAAAAAGAGGGCCGGGCATTCACCATATTTGTGTCAAGGTGAAAAACATTGAGCAATTGCTCGACAAATTGGATAAAGAAGGCGTACGTCTGATTGATAAAACCCCCCGACCGGGAGCGAATCAGAAAAAAGTAGCTTTTGTGCACCCTAAAGCCACGGGCGGTGTTTTAATCGAACTGAGCGAAGATGCCTGAAGCGCCTGCGGCGTGAGCTTTTGCAACTTTTTTATACCTTTGTTTAAAACTTCATAAAAACAGTACATTTCAATGATATTCTTAAGGAGTAGATGTGAATTACTGAGGTGAAGTGTGGATATGAACAATCTGGCGGCCATGCAGCAAAATAACATGGCTCCCATTGCAGGTAGATATGCGGTTCTGGAACAAGTGGGGCAGGGGGGAACTGCCACGGTATTTCAGGCGCTGGATATGCAAACTCACCAAAAAGTGGTGCTTAAACATCTAAATCTGTCGCCGCAACTTGATCCCGCCACCCGCCAGAGTCGCATTCAGAGCTTTCGCAACGAATGTCAAATTCTGCAACTTTTGGATCATCCTCATATTCTTAAAGTCCTCGATATTTTAGAAGGTGACGATCAGTTTTGCATGGTGACTGAATGGGTGGACGGTGTCACTCTGGACGCCTATATGCGCGTTAATCCGCCCATGCCGGGGCCTGTGCTCAACATGATAGACCAGGTTTGTGATGGATTAGAATACATGCATGCCCGGGGTGTGGTGCACCGGGATATTAAACCAGAAAATATTATGATTACTTCCTCTGGCCAGATTAAAATTCTGGATTTTGGTCTGGCTCGTATTGGGGGAAGTGCCTTTGAAGACCAGGAAGCCAGTATGGCGGGAACGGGGGCCTATATGGCTCCTGAACTCTTGAAAAATAAGCAGCTAACCGAGTTTCAGAGCGATATTTATGCTCTTGGTATTACCCTTTACGAGCTGTTAACGGGCCGCGTTCCCTATGAAGGTTCGGACCCCGGTAGCGCGATTTTTGCCATTATGAATAGTGAAGCGCCACCTCCTCTTCAGTTCAATCCCATGATTGGCCCCGATTTAAATCATCTGGTGATGACCTGCATTCACAAACAGCCTCAGCATCGTTTTGCCAATTGTCGTCAGCTGCGTCAACTGTTGCGAGTCCTTTCCTCGCGCGTTTTTTATGAGGGTGCTGATCCCATGCTGGCCATGAATTCCGTTTTGCCTCCTATTCAGACCTTCGATCGCTTTGAATTGGTGGATGAATTACATAACTTTGTGCACAGTCATGAGAGTGGCCAGCTGTTGGTATGGAATGCCTGCGAAGAAGGGGGCATCTGGCTACAAAACGGCAATATTTTGCACGCTGATATTAAAAACAAAAACCTGGACGGTATGGAGACCCTTTTCACCATTTTATCCTGGGAAAGCGGCAACTTTTTGCATATTCCCACGGCACAAGTAGGACATACCAGCATCAAACAGAATGCTTTCAAAGTGATTGAAGATGCAGATGCCTATCTTGCAGAGTATAAGTTGCTCTGGGAAATGTACCAGGATGTGGATTGCCTGGAATTGATTATGCAGCCGGGCAAAGGGGACCCGTTGTCAGAGGCCGTTTTGCTGGTGCTCAATCATCTGGAACACGAAAATAATATTGGCGCGCTGGCGGCTGAGCTACCGCTCTCCCGCAAAGATTTGCTCGAGGCCATCAAATCCCTCGATGACCGGCGCTTTATTTTTGTGGACCGGACCCGTTAAGGAGTCTGAGTAATCGGTCCTGAAACGGTTTGTGGGCAGGAAAACTGAGCTGCGCTTGCCTGAGATAACGGGCATAATTCGCTTCACTCAGCCCGGGATTTTGCAAACGGAGTTCCATTAACTTGAGTGATAAAGGGTTGAGCGTGTAAGCAATCTCCACAGCCTGATAAGCCGCTGTTTCATGTTTGGGTATCTGCAGAGCAAACCATCCCCATAAAGCATGGGGCAACCACCAGTGGGGATCTCTTGTGCGCGCCTGCTCCAGCACCTTGAGCGCCCAATCTGACTCCCCCGCCAGCCAGAGTTGCCAGGCCTTTATGATATCTTCTTCAGAGGTGGTTAACTGCTGAATGTTCAGTTGACGCCAGCGTTTTGTCATCTCCAGAGTTGGCTTCTGATACCAGGGCTGCTGAAAAAACACGTTCCAGAACGTGTTTTTTCCCCCTTTGATAGCTATTTCTGTTTCCGTCCACTGGGAAAGGACCTTCAATTCACGAAGGGCATAGGATTCTGCCTGAAATTGATCTGGAGACATGCCGTCCCGTTGCGCTTGTGTCCAGCGCAAGGCTTCGGCCCGCAGGCGATAGTCTCTGCGTTCAGGAAATGCAGCGTAAGCACGCTGATAGGCGTCCGCTGCAGCACTCCAGTTTTGTCTCAGCTGGTAGTAAAGTCCCGTGGCCTCGTGAGCACTGTCAAGGCCTACGCCGCTCAAACGCCAGCGTTGCAGCGTATCCAGTAAATCCTCCTGGACACAAGGACTGGCCGTGCGCAGAAAACAGTCAAAGTCCCGCTGACTTTCTCCAAATCCTACCACCCGGTACACTTCCGGGTAAGCTCCAGAAAGCTCACTCATGGCATCCCGGTTGTTGAAGTATTCAGGCATCTGTGCCTGCATATACAACCAAGTCAACATCTGGCGGGCATTAAATTCATGGGCCGGGTAAGCGGTGAGTTGCTCCAATGCCGCTATCGCCTTTTTATTTTGTCCCTGAGCCAAATAAATTAACCCGTTCAGGTAGAGGGCCTCGGCCGGTGGCAATTGAACAGATTCGAGGGCTTCCGTGTGAGATAAGGCTTCTTTAAAACGCTGCTCCCGCAATAGTGCAGTGGCCAGCTTCAGGCGAACACCCGTCCAACCCGGCTGATAATCCAGGGCGCGGGTATAGGCTTCAATGGCCGCTGTGAAATCTTGCTGTTCAAAAAAAATATCTCCCAGACCGCTCCGCAGCCGTGCCTGTAAAGCGGGTGGGGGAAGCAATTGCAGACCGTTCCGGTAAGCCTCATAAGCGCCGGGCAGATCTTGTGCTTTGTATAAACTCACGCCCAGCGCAAACCAGATTTTGGCCTCTTCGGGCGCGATTTGTAAGGCCCTGCGAAAGTAGGCGGTGGCCTGTGTGAAACGACGGTGCTTTAATAAACGCAACCCCTGATGGTAACGGGCGTCACTGGTGCTCTCAGCCTGAACGGATGTTTGCCCACAGAACCACATCACGCTAAGAATTCCCAGCGTTTTAAGAGCTTTTGTGAGCACCGCTGTGACTTACCCCATGGTTTTGAGGGTGGCTCGCACCATCTGATTGGCAAGGGCTGGATCCGCCTGACCCCGCGTGGCCTTCATGACCTGGCCCATCAAATAGCCCAACACCTTTTGTTTGCCCGCCAGAAAATCTGACACCTGAGCAGGATTATCCGCCAACACCTGATCAATAATCCCTTGTAGGGCCCCCGTATCTGAAATCTGGGAGAGTCCCTTTTCCTCTACCAGTTCGGCGGGCGAAATTTGAGTTTCCATCAGTTCTGGCAGAATAGATTTAGCAATTTTACCACTAATTTTTTTGCTGTCTATGAGCTCAAGTAGTGTTGTGAGCATCTGTGAAGATAAATGGGTTTCTGAGGCACTGACCTCTTTTTGATTCAGGTAAGCGCTGATTTCACCGGTCAGCCATTTGCTGGCTTCTGCTGCAGGAGCTCCTTCTTTTACCGCATCCTCAAAGATGGCTGCCAGTTCAGCAGCATTCACCAGAATACCGGCTTCTTCCTCGCTAATGCCCAGCGACACATAGCGAGCCTGACGTGCTGCGGGCAGTTCGGGCATTTGAGAGCGTAAGTGCTCAATTTTTTCTTCAGAAACCGTATACCAGATCAAATCAGGATCGGGCATATAACGGTAGTCATGGGCATCTTCTTTAGAGCGCATGCTGCGGGTCACGTTTTTCACTTCGTCCCAGAGGCGGGTTTCCTGCACCAGCGTTTCGTTGTTATTAAGGGCCTGGGTCTGACGATGAATTTCGTAATCAATGGCCTTTTGCAAGAAGCGAAAAGAGTTGATGTTTTTAATTTCTACGCGGGTGCCGAAAGGTTCTGTGCCCACGGGTCGCAAAGAAATATTGGCATCGCAGCGTAAGCTGCCCTCTTCCATTTTTCCATCACAAACGCCTATGGCCATGAGAATCCCCCGCAGGGTCTCCATATACAGCCGGGCTTCTTCACTAGAACGCAAATCGGGTTCGCTCACAATTTCAAGCAGAGGAACTCCCGCGCGGTTGTAGTCTGCCAGACTGTGGGTGGAACCCGCCATGCCCGCAGCGCCTGCGTGGACCAACTTACCGGCGTCTTCTTCCATATGAATCCGATTCAAACGCACGGATTTGGTGACGTCGTCGTGCAGGAAGCGAATGCGCCCTGATTCTGCAATGGGATAATCAAATTGTGTGATTTGATACCCTTTGGGTAGGTCTGCATAAAAATAATGCTTGCGGTCAAACTTGGTTTTGCGAGCAATATTACACTCTGTGGCCAATCCCGCCTGAATCGCCATGTCCAGTACTTTCTCGTTCAAAACGGGGAGGGCTCCGGGAAGTCCCAGGGTCACGGGATCCACATGGGTGTTGGGATCGCCGCCAAAATGGGCTGAGCTGCTGCAAAAAATTTTACTGTCGGTTTGGAGTTCGGCGTGGACTTCTAATCCAATAATCGCTTCATAAGATGCCACGATGTTGTTGTCCTTTGTTCCTATGTCTGTTTTCGGCCTGTTTTGGCGTATGCCAGGGCCAGGGCTTTACGCGAAAATGCTCCATGACGGCGATGCGTAAAGCCCCCTGTTCACGGGGAGATAATGCAGCACAGTATGTCTCGAAATGTTCGGACCAGATCCAGTCATACAGTGTGGAACGGGCAAAATGGGTATTGCCCCATCGTTTAACGACCCGATCGTATACGTATTCGGCTTCTTTGAGGGCTTCATCAAAGCGTGCTTGCCACATAATCTTCCTTTCTACAGGATTTCTCTAATTTTAGCATGCTAGAATTGATCAGATTGCTGAACACATTAAGGAGTAAGAATCATGTTCTTCAAATTACTCTTGGCAGGGCTTGTAGCAGGGGCTGGCGCTTACTACTACGATCTCAAAAAAGCGCCAACCGTTATAAAAGATGCCAAGTACTCCAGCATTGAAACAGAGAGCCGCTGTCGCCAGAATCATGAATCTCTGTGTAAATATTATTTAACAGTTAAATTGGAAGCCGAAAAACTGTTTTATAAGTTTCAGGTTCCCTACAGTTATTACCATAGAATGAACCGCGAAGATCTGAAGAAGCAGCGTTTTACGGTGGTGGTTAAGCAAGAGAAAATTTTTCCCGAACGGATTCTGGACGTTCATCCAAAGATGAGAACCGTTTTGGATGAAGCTCTTGAAAATGAACCCTGAATCTCATAAAGAAACGTTCAGTGGGGTCTTAATGCGCCAGTACTCAGGAGAAATTTCACACTGATAAGCCAGAACTTCTACACCGGCTGCTGCTGCTTCTTGTAGCAGTTTCGCGTATGCCGGATCGTATGCAGCGGCTGGTGAGAATACGGAATCTCCGTCCTCTCTTTGCACCACGTAGAGCATCACTGCACGATGTCCCTGTTCCATCAATGTCATTAATTCTCTGAGGTGTTTCTGCCCCCGCGTGGTGACCGTATCGGGAAATAAGTGGACATTGTCTTCCATCAGGGTGACCGACTTAACTTCCACATAACAATCGGGTTGCTCTGCATACTCCAGTAAAAAATCAATGCGGCTTTTTTCTTCTCCATAGCGTACTTCCCGGCGCAGCCGGGTGTAACCTGTCAATGCTTCGATGCGCTCCGCCTCAAGAGCTTCTTCTACCAGGCGATTGGCTTGATGGGTATTCACGCCAATCCACGTGGTGCCGTTGTTCACCATTTCCAACGTATACGGCAGTTTGCGTTTGGGGTTGTCTGAAAGACTGACCGCGGCTTGCCAGCCGGGCTCAGCACAGCCCGTCATGGGGCCCGTGTTGGGGCAATGAACGGTCAGTGTTTTTCCTTCGAGTTCTACATCTGCCAGAAAGCGCTTGTAGCGTTTGAGAAGGGTGCCAATTTCAAGGGGGGGCGAAAATTCCATGTTTTGATACCCGCTTACTGAATTAACGCCAGCCAGGGCGATGCGCCAGATCCCGTTCCACCTTTAAGATCTTCCAGCGTCAGACCGGCAGCTTCAATGTCTGCATCCTGAATGGCGCCACTGTTATGGGCCAGACGGAAATAATTGAGCAATCCCCGGCCGGTCGCCGCATCGTCAAAGACGTCACCACTCAGGGTGGCCTGAGCCGCTTTAGCCACAAAGTTCTGGAAACGCAGAGTGGCGTTAGGTAATTCTCTCAGGAAAAAGTCGTAAACCACCGCATAGCGGGTAATCAACTGGGCCGGGTGTAAATCCCAGCCCTGATAGTGACCGTGAGAGAGAGAATGGCGAATATGGTCGCTGTGCAAGCGCCAGGCGTTGTGAACGGCAGTCAAATTTTCTTGCTGCTGAATCAGGTTCAGTGTATCGCCACGGTGTACGGGCACCGGCATGACATTGGTGGCTCCGTCAGAAAGCATGACCCCCGTGCCCGAGAAGGCCACTTGCATCATATGGCGAGAAAAATCACAGGCGGGATGATCCATACTCTGATAACGGGCGATAATATTACAGCTGGCGGTGTAGTCATAGGTGCCAAAGTGAGCACCGCGACAGCGTCCCTTTGCCACGGCCAATAATTGCGGCAGCATGACCCGCCCCTGACCGTCTAAAATGGACTGAGTGGTTTCTACCATGATTTCCAGCAACAGGGTGTTTTCGGGCAGGCCGTGAGCCGCTTCCAGTTTTTCTAAAAGCTCCACAAGCCCCGACACCTGGGTGGGGTGGGTTACCTTTGGCAGCGTGACCACAAAGTTTTCAGGCAGCTGGTTGTTTGTTGCTTTGAGTAAGGCCTGAAGAAATAAGTCCAGGGTGCGGGCGGAGCGCTGAAAGAGTTGACGTGTCCAGGGTTTAATACGAATGCCAATAAAGGGAGGCAAAATGCCTTCCTGCATGCCCCGGGCCACTTCTTTGGCCGTGCGTTCTGCGTCGGTATCTTCTTCTTCATCGGGACGGTTGCCGTATCCGTCTTCAAAATCAATGCGAAAATCTTCGACGGGCTCCGTTTCCAGTTTTTGCTGTACCTGCGTATAAATTTTGTGGGCCATATATGCTGCAGGGTTCAGGGCTTTGGCTGACTCCGGTTGGGTGGCAATAGTTTCTGCCAGTGTCTCCGCCTTTTGCCAGTCTGCGGTCAGTTGCTCTGACATGCTCAGGCCCGCAGCCCGGGCCAGATAAACAAAGTTGGGCGCGTAGGTGTCCATGGCTTTAAGGGCCAGGGTTCCCATTTTTTGTGCAGTATCGGCTTTAAACAACTGTGCTCCACCGTAAAGGGTTTGCACCGGTTGTCGCTGTACGCTATCGGTATAACGGGTGTCAAAATCCTCCCAGAAAGTGGTGAGCGCGTTTTGAACGTTCGCGTAATCTTCGGGGGTAAGCGTTGTCTGGTAAGCCATAGTTATCCTTCATAAAAAATGAGATGTGATTCATTATATCAGCAGGTCTTTGTATCAGCGGGTTTTCAGGGCATATGAACCACCAGATAGACAAACGGGCAAAATAAATGGTCATAAATCTTGCTTTCCACCGTGGCGTGTGTTTCGATAAAGTGATGCACGATTTCAAAGCTTTTAAACGTCAAACACGACAACAGGCCGCCACGGGAACCCTCTGGTTATTTGCCGGGGTACTTTGCGGCTGGCTGGGCTCCTCAATTGCTTATAGTCTGGGTTATCTCAGTGGGGGCACCACGTTTTGTATCAATACCCTGTGTATTTATCTGAGTTTTACGGTGCTTCATGAGGCCTCTCACGGTAATATCCGTGGCAAGGGTAAAGCGTGGCGTAAGGCGGAAACCCTCATGGGCTGGATCAGCGGATTTTTGCTGACGGTGCCGTTTAGCGTATTTCGTCAGCTGCACTTGACCCATCATGCCCACACCAATCATCCTGAAAAAGATCCCGATTACTGGGTGGCTTCCGGTCGCTGGTGGTTGGTGGGGCTCAAAAGTATGAGTATTATTGTGGGTTATTACTGGCATTTTATTCACTTTTTTCCACGGGATCCTAATGCCAGAGAAAAAAAGTATGTGGCGCAAAGTCTGGCAGGTTTTGGTGCGGTCTATGCCATTACGTTTTTAAGCCTCTTTTATGGTCGTGGTCTCGATATTCTGCTGTTGTGGTGGGGCCCCGCTCTAACTGCGTCTGGGTTTTTGGCCCTGGGTTTCAACTGGCTTCCTCATCATCCCCATGAACATCAGGGGCGTTATCAGCACACCCGTATTTTGACCTGGCCTGTGCTTACGCCCGTGCTCTTGGCTCAAAACTATCACCTTATTCATCATTTGCATCCGGGGCTGCCCTTTTATTTGTATCCGCGGGCATTTCGCATGTTGCATGAGGAATTGCACAGCGAGGGCAGTACTATCCTTGGCCCCAACGCATTTCCAATTGATTCCTGAGTCCGCCATCGGTTAAACTTCAAAGAAAAAACGGAGATTTTTCTATGTCTGCCAAAGTTGAAGTGTATTCCACCACCTATTGCCCTTACTGTCGTGCCGCAGAGCGTTTGCTGGATGCTAAAGGGGTGAAGTATCAGGCCATTGATGTCACCCACGATTCTGAAAAAAGAGACTGGCTGGTGAAAGCCAGTGGTCAGCGCACCGTGCCGCAAATTTTTATCGACGATCAGGCCGTGGGCGGATTCAGCGATCTTCAGGCCTTGGACAGTGCGGGCAAGTTAGATGCCCTGTTAAAAATCTAGGATCGGGTATACTGACTTAAAACTCATAATCGGAAACATAGCTATGGCTGCAGAAACCGCCGATACCCATCACAATACGGCACAAAATACGCACGTTAACGACAAACCTGAACAGGTGCATCATGCGCAGGAGGAAACTCACGCCAGTACCGCCCACGATACGGGCCATCATGGCGATATGTCCTACTGGCAAAATATGAGCACGGGCCCATTGATTCTCAATGTGCTTCCCTTTGTGGGGCTGCTTTTAATGATCGCTATTTTACCGCTGATTCCCAAAGTGGATCACTGGTGGCACCAGAACAAAAATAAGCTGATGGTGGCGTTAATCTGTGCCGTAGCAGGTGTTTGTTTATATCTGTTTCCCACTGGCGACTGGCACAAAGTGCTGCACACTTATATTGAGTATGCGGCCTTTATAGCACTTCTGGCCTCCCTCTTTATCATTAGCGGTGGCATCTACATTTCGGGGCCCTTTGCAGGTTTCCCTCATGTAAATACTATGTTCCTGGCCCTGGGAGCGGTGCTCGCCAACATTATGGGCACCACCGGTGCCAGTATGCTGCTGATTCGCCCGCTGATTACCGCCAATGCCCCTCGTAAGCATAAAACCCATTTGATGGTGTTCTTTATTTTTATTGTAGCCAACTGTGGCGGTCTGCTCACACCGTTGGGTGATCCACCCCTGTATATGGGCTTCTTGCGCGGCGTTCCCTTTGAATGGACCCTGAGATTGGCGCCCGAGTGGTTTGTGATGGTAGGCATGCTGCTTCTCACCTTCTTACTTCTGGACACTTTTCTGTTTACCCGCGAAGAGTTAGAAACCAAAGAATCGCTGACCCATATTGTGCAATCCGGTGCAGACGGTAAAAAGCTTAAAATTGAGGGCGCGCGCAATCTGGCCTTTTTAGGGCTTGTGGTGGTGGTTATTCTCACCTCAGGTTACGTGGTGCACCCTTTCTTAAAAGCCAACTATGGTTTGTCTAACGCAGACATGGGCGCGCAGTTGTTCCAGGTGATTGCCTTGATTGCAATTACCGCCACGTCTTACTTTACGACCCCGGCCCGTATTCGTGAAGCCAACGCTTTTTCCTTTGAACCTATCCTTGAAGTGGCCTGTATCTTTGTGGGTATTTTTGGAGCCATGATTCCGGCTCTGACCTTGTTAGAAGCCAAAGGCTCTTTACTGCCGCTGAAAACGGCGTGGCAGTATTTCTGGGTCACCGGCGGTTTGAGCGGTTTTCTGGATAATGCGCCCACTTACCTGACTTTTGTCACGCTGGCAGCCAGTAAAAACGGTGTGCCCACGGCACCTCTCACGGAGTTCACGACTCAGTTTCCCGAACTTCTGGCGGCCATTTCCACAGGAGCAGTGTTTATGGGGGCATTAACATATATCGGTAACGGTCCGAATTTTATGGTGAAAACCATTGCCGAACACTCCCGTATTAAAATGCCCAGCTTTGGTGGATATATTTTGTGGTCCTTTAGCATCCTGCTACCGTTGCTGTTCATTAGTACATTCTTGTTCTTTATATAATGCTCGATCTAATGCTTGATGTCATAAGGGTTGACGTCTTTCGTATGGCAGCCGCTACAATAAAGCTATGACCAAGTACCGTATTTCCGTACCCGGATCCCGTGAGTTTTCTGCTGCTTCTCGTGCCCGGCGTATTGCCCAACTAAAACAAACGCCCGAGACCTATGATTTAGTCATTGTAGGTGGTGGCATTGTGGGAGCCGGACTGGCTCAGGAGGCCACTGCCGCAGGCTTAAAAGTGGCGCTGGTGGAAAAAGGTGATTTTGCCAGTGGAACCAGCAGCAAGTCCTCTAAACTCTTACACGGCGGATTGCGTTACCTGGAGCACTATGAATTTGCGCTGGTGTTTGAAGCCCTGAGCGCCAGAAACGCTTTATTTGACCGTTTTCCCCATCTGGCCAAAAAAGTTCCTTTTTTAATGCCCGTTTACAAACGCTATGAAGAAAAAGCCTGGTTTATTAATCTGGGCTGCTTTGTGTACGATCTGTTCTCCTGGACTTCCAGTCCGTCTCACACCCGGCGACACCGCTACATTAACCGCAGCAAATTGATTACTCTGGAACCCGAAATTCAGCAGCAAAATTTTGAAGGTGGCCTGCAATTTTATGATGCCTCCTGTGACGATGCTCGTCTGGTCATAGAAACTCTGAAAACCGCGCAAAATGCCGGTGCTGATGTGTTTAATTATGTGAGCGTTACCGGTCTGGATGCGGTTCATCATGACCGGGTGGATACGGTGCGTCTGTACGATCATGTGGAAAATCAGTCTCTTAGCCTGTCTGCCAAATATGTGGTGAACGCCACGGGGCCCTGGGCCGATCATTTGAATCGATTGGCCAATCCCGACGAGCCTTCGTACCTGCGTCCTTCAAAAGGGGTGCATATTATTGTGCCCCGGGTGACCCGCGAAGAGCGGGCGGTCATGCTTAAAAGTGTTCCTGATGATACGGGGAAACAGCGTTGGATGTTTATTATTCCCTATGACGAATATTCGCTGGTGGGCACCACCGATACGGATTATGAGGGAGACAAGACCTCTGATTATTTAGACCACGACAACTATGCCAGCACCGAAGATGTGGATTATCTCTTGGCTTCTGTTAACGCCATTTATCCTGAAGCAGAACTTACCCGAAAGGATATTGTCAGTTCCTTTGGCGGTTGGCGTCCGCTGGTGTCTCCACCGGGTAAAAGTGGCCTGCACGAATCCGACTTGTCGCGGGATCACGAAATTTTTGATACCACCACCGGTATTGTGATGCTGGCCGGTGGAAAACTGACCACGTATTTGTACATGGCGCAAGATCTGCTCAAATATCTGCGTCAAAAAGATAAAAAGCTTTTTGACCCTGACCGCGTCAGGGAATTACCGCCGCTCTGTAATCGTTACGGTGCCAAAAACGAGCTTGAAATGGACGCTCAAAACGCCACGGCCCTGCACTTTTTTCCCGAAGACTGGCGCGCTCGTCTGATTAAGCGTTACGGCTCTGAAGTGACTACTCTGGCTAAACTCCTGCGCCAGCACCCTGAAGGACTCACGGAAGTAGAGGGGCTTTCTGAAGATATTCCCCTGCTTAAGGTGGAAATTGCCTACAGCGTGAAATATGAACAATGTGTGCATGTGAACGACTTTTTATTGCGTCGTCAGCGGGTGCTTTTAAAAGACCGGCATCAGGGGACAAAAGCTGTGGAAGAAATCAGCGCGTACATGGCAAAGCTGCTGTTTGCTCACCAGCCAGAACGTCAGACAGCGTGGGTGAAAAAAGAGCAGGCCGCTTATGCGGCTGAAGTGGCCCGCACCAATCAATGGCAACAGGAAGCTACCACTCCTTTGACCTGTTGATTTGTCCCATACTGGCGTATTCAAATCCCAGTCGTTCCATTTTAACGGGGTCAAAAATATTGCGCCCGTCGATAATAATGGGCTGACGCAGCTGCTGCTTGAGTTTTGGCAAATGTAAATAGGTAAATTCGTTCCACTCGGTCAAAAACAGGGCTGCATCCGCGTGATGGCAGGCATCATAGGGGTCTTTAGCATAGTCAATGCGCTCTTTAAAAAGGCCTCTTACATGTTTCATGGCCACCGGATCGTAAACGCTCACGGAAGCTCCGTCCTCAAGCAGTGCCTGAATAATGTCCAGGGCAGGCGCTTCGCGAATATCGTCGGTGTTAGGCTTAAAGGAAAGCCCCAGAACCGCCAGATGTTTCTGGCGCAGGTCTCCCACATGGGTTTTGACCTTGTCTAAAAAGCGGTTTCGCTGAGCGCGGTTAATGGTCTGGACGGCTTTCAATAACTCAAAATCATAACCCAGTGACTCGGAAATATCGATAAAACCCGATACGTCTTTTGGAAAGCAGCTGCCCCCATAACCAATACCCGCCCGCAGAAATTCTTTGCCAATGCGCTGATCTAAGCCTATGCCACGGGTCACCTGGTTAATATCGGCCCCCGCCCGATCGCAAATCACCGAGAGGGCATTGGCATAGGAAATTTTCATGGCCAGAAAAGCGTTGCTGGCGTGTTTGATTAATTCTGCGCTATTGATGTCCGTAATGAGCAGGGGCGCATTCAGGGGAGCATAGAGCTGTACCAATAGCGACATGGCCCGTTCCGATTTGACCCCCAGTACGATGCGATCCGGGTGCATAAAATCTGCCACGGCTCGTCCTTCGCTCAAAAATTCGGGGTTAGATGCCAGATCAAAAGGAATATTCATATCCTTTAGGTGCTTGTGTGCCAGCGCTTCCATGGACTCGGCGGTGTTCACCGGTACCGTACTTTTTTCCACGATCAGCTTATAACTATCCATTTGCGAAGCAATCTCGCCCATTACTTTTTCCAGCGCACTTAAATCAACTCCCCCGCCGGGCAAAGGAGGCGTTCCCACGCAAATAAAGAGAACGTCCGCAAAATTTACACCTTCGGCAATGGATGTGGAAAAACTGAGACGGCCAGCCTGTGTATTGCTGTGTACAAGTCCTTCAAGTTCCGGTTCATAAATCGGTACCACACCTGCTTTCAGCTGGTCTACTTTATCAGCGTTATTGTCTACGCAGATCACGTCATGACCCAACTCCGCAAAACAAGCTCCCGTCACCAGGCCCACGTAGCCGGAACCAATAATAGCTAACTTCATGATGTGCCTCGTTTCAGTCGCTCCTGAAAATAGCTCAGGGTTTTTTCAAGGCCTTCCCGGAGAGAGATTTCTGGCTCCCAACCAATCACTGACTGAATTTTTGAAATATCCGGTCGCCGTCGGGTAGGGTCATCTTCTCGTGGAGAAGGAATCATCTCCAGTTGGGGCGGCTTGCCCGCCACTTCCCAGAGGGTTTTGGCCAGGGTTTCAATGGTGTATTCCTGGGGATTACCCAGGTTAAAAATCTCACCGGAGGTTTGTTTACTCGTCATCAGTAAACAGAGGCCTCGTACCAGATCGTCTACGTAGCAAAAGCTGCGGGTTTGCTGGCCGTCGCCGTGTAACAGCATGGGACGGTTTTCAATCAGGGCTTCAAAAAAAGCGGGCACCACCCGACCGTCATTGATGCGCATGCGGGGGCCGTAGGTGTTGAAAATGCGTGCAATCACATAATCCGTCTGATGCAAACGGCAAAAATGAGTGGTCAGGGCTTCTCCAAATCGTTTGCCCTCGTCATAACAACTGCGGGCACCTGCCGGATTGACGTTGCCCCAGTAACTTTCTTTTTGGGGATGTTCCAGAGGGTCACCGTATACTTCGGATGTGGATGCAAACAAAAATTTTGCCCCATGTTCCCGGGCCACCTGCAACAGATTTTGCGTCCCCTGACTATTGACCGCCAGAATCTCCAAAGCGAGGGGATCAAAATCGTCAGGACTGGCAGGAGAAGCCAGATGATACACGTAGCGAATATTTTGCAAGGGCAGCAAACCCAGGGGCTCACACACATCGTGGCGAAAGTGTGTAAAGTGAGGGTGGTTGTACAGGGCCGTGAGGTTATGTTCAGAGCCTGTAACAAAATTGTCCACGGCCACGACCGCAACGCCCTGCTGTAACAAATATCTACATAGTGCTGAACCCAGCAGTCCAGCGGCTCCGGCCACAATTGCAGTGGGAGTTTGTACCATCTACCAGCTCCCTTCATTCTTCATAGAAACCCACGGCTCCTGAGGAGCAAGGGCCTCACCATTTTGCAAGAGTTCTACAGAGGCCCCGTCGGGGGATTTTATAAAAGCCATGCGTCCATCCCGGGGCGGGCGTAAAATCGTGACGCCTTTCTCTGACAGCTTTTGGCAAAGCTCGTAGATATGGTCCACACCAAAAGCCAGGTGCCCAAAAAAACGTCCCGTGGAGTAGGGCTCTTCTTGATCCCAGTTGTGGGTGAGTTCCAGAATCGGCTCATCAGGCGTGGGTCCGAGGAATACCAGGGTAAAACGGCCCTTTTCACTGTCCCGACGACGAATTTCTACCAGACCCAATTTGTGCACGTAAAAATCCAGCGCAGCGTCCAGATCTTTGACTCGCAACATGGTGTGCAGGTACTTCATGAGGCTTCGTCTTTTTTTGTATCGTCAAGTTCTGCTTGCAGCGCCGCTATTTTTGCTTCGAGTTCTGCAATGCGCTGGGCCTTCGAGGCTTCTTCAGAGGGGGGATCCTCACTATTTTTGCTGCGATTCATCATCTCTTTAACAAACTTGGCCCGCTGATCTTCAGACAGTTCGCCTCGCTTGATCAGTTCATTCACCAGTTCATCGAGTTTTTCCCGGGTCATGGAGGCCAGACCAATGCCGCCCAGCAAAAACTTTTTAATGATGCTTTCCATATTCTGGCTTTCCTGAATCAGGCCCTGCAACACGAATTTATTAAACATGAGCTGCTTGGTTTCTACGTTTTCTTGCAGAAAAATTTGTCCCAGAATTTTGGGAGTAATATCTTTGCCTTTGCTATCAATGACCTGTACTTCTTCGCCTTCTCGAATAAAGTCGGCAATTTCTCCCAGATTGACGGTTTTACTGGTTTGAGTATCGTAAAGTTTACGGTTGTCATAGCGTTTAATCACGCGCATATAGCATGTTCCTCTGAGGTTGATAAGCTCAGCATAGCACAAAAAAAATACCGCTTTTCCAAACCTTTAGCGCCTGAAAAAACGGTATTTTCTTGATACCTTGTCTTAATTTCTGTCAGGTGCCACTTAGCGGGCATTCTGCTGGGCTAAAAAGCCTGATAAATAGACATATATTAAAACAATTTTAATAAAAAACGTATTTCAACTAGAAATTACTTGATAGGGTTTTCATCCCCTCTAAAATCGCTGATTTACGCTCTTTATTGATATCTATTCTGATTATAATATCCGACGGCATTAATTTCAAGGCCCCGATCTTAAAATGTATCAAAATAGCGCTAAGATGCAAGATTTCAGGGGCATATAGTAAACTGGGAATATCTTTTTAGTTTGAGGTTAATGTTAAATGTCTGTTGGAACATCTGAAAATCCCTTGCGCGTGGCTATTGTCGGCAGTGGCCCGAGCGGCTTTTACGCGGCTGAAGCCCTGTTCAAATCAGAGCATACGGTGCACGTGGATATGTATGAAAAGCTGCCTGTGCCCTTTGGTCTGGTGCGCAGCGGTGTGGCCCCCGATCACCCTAAAATCAAAAACGTGACCCGCATTTACGACAAGATCGCCGCCAAAGAAGGCTTTAACTTTATCGGCAACGTCACCATTGGTAAAGATGTAAGCGTGGCTGAACTGCGCAAGCATTATCACGCGGTGCTCTTTGCTTCAGGGGCTTCTAGCGATCGCCGTTTGAATATTCCCGGTGAAGACTTGCCCCGCAGCTACACCGCCACAGAATTTGTGGCCTGGTACAACGGACACCCCGAATATAAAGATCATACCTTTGATCTCTCTCAGGAAAATGCGGTCATTATTGGTCAGGGCAATGTGGCGGTAGACGTTTGTCGGATTCTGTCAAAAACGGTAGAAGAACTTAAAGAAACAGATATCGCAGATCATGCTCTGGAAGCTCTTGCCAATAGCAAAATCAAAAATATATATATGATTGGTCGCAGAGGACCTGCTCAGGCGGCTTTTACTCCTCAGGAAGCCAAAGAACTGGGCCATTTGGAACTCACAGACGTGGTCATCAAACCCGAAGATCTGGAACTCAGCGCCGCTGATGAAGCAGAATTAGAAATGAAAGACAGAGCGCCCAAGCGTAAAAACGTGGCCATGATGCGTGACCTTCTGGCCAAAAGTCAGGAAGCTGACAGTGAAAAGCCCCGCAAATTACACATCATGTTTTTTCACAGTCCCAAGGCCCTTGAAGGCGAAACGGGCGTAGAGCGCGTGGTGCTGGAGCGCAATGCCTTAAGTGGTGAAGCGGGCAGTCAGAAAGCCAGAGGCACCGGCGAAACCATCACCCTGGATGCGGGAATTTTCTTCCGCAGTGTGGGGTACAGAGGTTTGCCCATGGAAGGCGTGCCTTTCAGAGAGGACTGGGGCGTTTTCCAAAACGAGAACGGTCGTATTGAGCCCGGCATGTATACCGCAGGCTGGATCAAGCGCGGGCCCTCAGGCATTATTGGCACCAATAAGCCCTGTAGTTACGATACGGTGAAAGAACTTTTAGCAGATCTTGACCAGTTGCATTGTGAAATCAAGGACACCACGCCGCTGATTGAGCACATCAAGTCACAAGGTAAGCGGGTGGTCAGCTATACGGACTGGCAAAAAATTGACGCTGCTGAACTCGCTGCTGGCGCTGCCAAAGGCAAATCGCGCAGTAAGTTCACCAGCGTGGAAGACATGCTCGCCGTACTGGCTTAAAACCACGTTTTCCAGAAGGTTATCAGATTTTTCCAGATCAAACGACCGCCTTCTGGAATGCCCAGCCACTTGTAAAAACGTAGCTTGAGCTTGCTTTGAGGCACGTGGTTGGGGCCCAGAATAAGCACTGGCGAATGTTGTACAGCGATGGCCAGTTCCACATCTGTTTGATCCAAACAGGCCGCCAGAAACTTCTCTTGCTCAGAAGAAATGGCGGTCTGTCTGCGAAGGGTTCGTAGCGCCTGCATATGGGGCATGTTAAGGGTCAGGCGTTTTTTATGAGCGTAGAGTACACAGGTGTACTCAGGCCCTTTCAAAATCACCTCACCCTTTAGCGCAATGTCACCGGCCACCTATTTTTCGTCCAGGTTGCGGGTACAAATGGTGATATTTCCGTTGACTTTCCAGTGGGCGGTAGGCGCATCGTCAGCAGTGCTAGCGGGTACGTCCACTTCCAGGTCATCAAAACTGTAGCTAATTTCGGCATTTCTACCGGTGAGCTTATCGTAAAGTCCTGCGGCCAGTTCGGGCCAGTTGGTGGTTTGGTTTTCTTGAGTTGCTGTTGACATAAAAACATCCTTATCTATTTATTGTTTAATATGTTTTCACAGTAAGGGGCAACATAGCTTGAGCTAAAGGGGCGGGCCATCAAAGAGTTGTTAAAATGTAAATAGGTATGCCTGAAATGAGGGGACTTTCATGAAGTGTATTTTGCCAACTTTACTGATTTTGACGGCTTTTCAGGGGTGTGTGTCAGGTTCACCGCCCGTGTCCGAGATTGCTAATCCGTCTCCGGTTCCTACTTCGCGGCCTTCTCCTTCTCAGTCTGAAAAAATACCCAATTTTCAAGAAAAGCCAACCCCAGCCCCCACAGCAACCGTTGTCAAAGTCAAAGCACAGGTGGAAAAAGAAGTTAAACATTTCACAGATCAGTGTCTAAAAAACAGTGTTCTTCCTGAGCAAATTCACTTTCCCACGGATTTAACGGTGTCAAAAAATGGTCGAGCCATATACATGCTCGCCAGTTATTGCCAACAGTTGTCTGATAAGCCCAACTTGGATTCTAATTACGATATTTGCATAGATAAACCAGAGGGGCTTGTGCCTCATAGTGAAAAATTTGTTTATCAAATGAAAGCGGATAACAATTTTAAGCCCACGCCTATTCTTGTGAATGAAGAGCCTATTCTGGGGTGTCGTGTCAAAGAAATTGAGGCTACCGATGACGGAAAAATGCTTTTTCTTAACGATATTATTGATTATCGAATACACAAGTACGATAATCAACTTTCAACACTCATAGAAGGTTACGGTGTTTCCCCACACGGTTTCAGAGGTCTGCATTCACCAAACAAAGACAAGCGGGTTTTTTGGGACGTGCCTCAGCACTTGAAAATTGAAAATAACACTTTGCTTTATCGTAAGATAGCTGATGCTGGCATGCGAGAATACTACGAAACAAGAGAAGTCAACTTATTGAGCGGTGAAGAAAATAGAAAATATTGTACGTCTATAAGTGGACAAGGATTCGGTCTTGCACCGCTCTCTAGTGTATTCGGCAACTTAGCTTATTTTTTTGATATCACTTACAAGTCGGATGATAGTTCGATTTTCTACCTGAGTCGAGTTACAACGACCCCTGCAAAATGCAATACCGATGGAGCTAATTTCATTTACAATGTCAAAACACCTGATAACATTGGTGAAATGCACCTGAGAGGTATGGTGAGCGACAAGAAGGGAATCATTTACGTTTCTGATTCTATCACCAGCAAAATCTACAAAATAACCTTGCCAGCAGATTTAAACGATGAGTATGGAGCATCCCTAGAAGAATACGCGGGCAGCACTTCTGGCCACAAAGACGGCAACCTTTCCGAAGCGCAATTCAATACGCCCACCACTTTAGTGATTGACGCGCAGGACAACATCTACGTAGCTGACACGGGCAATCACGCGATCCGTAAAATCACGCCTGAAGGTGTGGTGAGCACGCTTTTCAAACAAGAGATTCCCTGAGGCAAAACTGCGTTACAATTTAAATGGGGGAAACACTATGAAATCACGCTTTTGTATTGCACTGTTTTTAATGGCTATACATGCTTGCGCTCCTGAGCCTGAAATAACTCCAGAGCGCACGTCTGTAAATCAGGTTTCAACTATTGTGAAACAGGGTACTTCTTCGCCGGAACCTCAGAAAACGCCAATTCCCGCACCCACAGCCACCGTGATCAAAGTCAAAGCACAGGTGAAAGAAGAAGGTCGGCAGTTCACAGATCTATGCTTAAAAAATAGTGTACTTCCTGAACCAATTCACTTTCCCACGGATTTAACGGTGTCAAAAGATGGCCAAACCCTTTATATGCTTGCCAGTTATTGTTCGCAGTTGCCCGATAAGCCCAACTTGGATTCTAATTACGATATTTGCATAGATAAACCAGAGGAGCTTGTGCCTCATGGCGAAAAATTTGTGTATCAATTGAAAGAGGATAACAATTTTAAGCCCACGCCTATTTTTGTTGACGAGGAACCCATTCTGGGATGTCAAGTTAAAGAAATTGAGACCACTAATGACGGTCAAACGCTCTTTCTCAACGATGTGATCAACCATCGGATTCACAAGTATGATGGTGAACTTTCTACCTTTGTTGAGGCATATGGCCTTTCGCCATACACATATGTGGAATTGTATGCGCCGGGTCGTGATAATCGGGTTTTCTGGGATGTGCCTCAGTATTTGAAAGTTAACCAGAATGCCTTACTCTACCGAAAAATAGCTAATGCAGGTATGCTAACTTATTATGAGACAAGAGAGGTTGAGCTTTCTAGCGGTCAGGATACCGAAAAATACTGTACGTTTGGTTCTGATGCAAATGGATTTACTTCAGCACAGCTCTCGGGCTTTTACAAAGATCAGGCATATTTTTTTGACGTGACTTATGGAGAGACCCAGCGCTCATTGATTCATCTTTCTACAAACGAAGCATCTCCTGAAAACTGCCTCACGAAAGATGTTAATCTCACCTATTTTATTGAACCTCCATCAGACATATCTGGATATTTCCTCAAAGGTATGGTCATAGACAGTAAAGGATTTATTTTTGTATCCGATGCAATTAACGATAAAATCTACAAAATTAATTTGCCAGCAGACTTAAATGACGAGTATGGCGCATCCCTAGAAGAATACGCTGGAAATGCCTCGGGTCATAAAGACGGAAACCTTTCTGAAGCGCAATTCAACACGCCCACCACTTTGGTCATTGATGCGCAGGACAATATCTACGTGGCTGACACCGGCAATCACGCGATTCGTAAAATCACGCCAGAAGGCGTTGTCAGCACTCTCTTTAAGCAAGAGATCCCCTGATCCAGAATTGAGCTACAATTCAAATAGGGGGAACCTTATGAAGTCATTTTTCCGCATCATACTATTTTTAGTTGCCATAAATGCTTGCACGCCTGAGCCTGAAATAACGTCAGAGCGCACGTCTGTAAATCAGGTTTCAACTATTGTGAAACAAGGTACTTCTTCGCCGGAACCTCAGAAAACGCCAACTCCCGAACCCACAGCTACGGTAATTAATGTTAAGGCTCATTTTGAAAAAGAGATCACAGAATTTACCGCACAGTGCTTGAAAAACGCAGCTCTGCCTGAACAAATCCACTTTCCGACAGATTTGACTGTATCAAAAGATGGTCAAACCCTCTTTATGCTCGCCAGTTATTGTGAACAGCTGCCTGACAAACCTAATCTAACTTCAGGCAACAGTATTTGCGTTGATAAAGAAGAATCTGTCCCTCACGATGAGAAATTTGTTTATCAGCTAAAGGCAGAAAATAACTTTCTTCCCCAGCCTATTCTTGAAAATAACAGTCCTGTACTTGGCTGTCGTGTTAAAGAAATTGAAGCCACGGAAGACGGTAAAACACTCTTTCTCAGCGATTTTATCGACTACAGAATTCATGCATATGATGAAAAACTTTCTACAATTGTAGAAGGTTATGGCGTTTCTCCTCACGGATTTTTAGGTCTTTATTCCCCGGATATAGATAGGCCGCTTTACTGGGGTAGACCACAATATCTGAAAATCGAAGGAAACCATTTGCTTTACCGCCAAATCGTGCATGCCGGTATGGGGACTTATTACCACACGAGAGAACTCAACGTAGCTACAAAAAAACTAAAGGATAGATATTGTAACTTGAATGGTAGCGGTCAGGGCTTTAAAATAGCAATACTTTCGTTTTTTCACAAAGACCATGTTTATTTCTTTGATGTAACTGAGTCCCAAAGAAGGGCAAGCAGTATATATCTGGAGAGATCCCCGGCACGACAGGACACATGCTATGTAAACACTTCTCCCACTACATACTTTATTGAGTCTCCTAATGCAGACGGCGGATACCATTTGGCAGGAATGGTGATAGACAGCAAAGGAACTATTTATGTTTCAGAAACTCTCAGCAACACCATCTATACCATTAATCTCCCTCCATATGAAGAAAACGATCGTGGTGATTTTTTAGAAAAATACACAAGTGGCA
>CAYFGW010000042.1:0-24120 GCA_964342365.1 uncultured Candidatus Sericytochromatia bacterium
ACGGTATTAAAGAGACGCTGCTGGCCTATTACAAAGTAGGCAAAGTGCCTCAAAAGGACGTATGGCGTGTCCAGAGAGAACACAGCCGCTTAGCACAAAGCCAGCAGGAATGGCTGCGGCGTTCTGCTACAGCGGAAAATGATTTCCGTGTGCTGTTGGGCTGGCCTGCACCAGAAATATTCAGCAGTGCAGATTTGCCAGACCAATATCCCGCTGTCATAACGCCTGCTCCTGAAAGCTGGGACATACAGCAGCACCCGGTACTAAAAATACAGCAGCAAAGGGTCAAGCTGGCACAGCTGAATTATGAGCTGGCAGAATCGGAGCTTCGACCGGATTACGTACTGGCAGGCGGTGTGACCCAGCGCGGCACTTTGGATCCTCTCTGGGAGGTGCGAGGCGGCATGACGCTCCCCGTTTATGCAGAACAGAAGCAACGGGTACAGATACAGTCCGCTCAAAAAGAACGGGAACAGGCCAAACACATGCTGCGTTTTGAAACCCAGCGATTAGAGCAAGCCTGGCGTAATGGACAAGTGGATTTCAAAAACTACACAACACAGTTAAACATTCTTAAGCAACGTGTTATTCCTGAAACTCGCTCACAAATTGAGGCTTCTCTGGCGGCCTATCTGGGCGGCTCAGACAGTTTTGAAAGCGTTATGCAGGCGATTGCCGATCTGTTGCGTTATCAGCGCTTGTTACTGGAATACGAATTGAAACGTTTGACCGCTCACCACCAACTTGATTATTTAGCAGGACTCCCTCATGAAACATACTAAACTTTTGTTTGCCGCATGGCTTGTGCTTAGCGGCTGTAACCTCAAGGCCGCCGAGCAGCATGAGCATAAAACCCACCGGCTTGATATGAAAAACCTCGATATGAGCAACATTCAGTCTGCCCCAAAAGCATCAGCTATCCCTTCTTCTTCCGTATCATCGTCTCCCGTGCCCGAATTATTAGGACAGCAGGAGCTTTACCGCTGCCCCATGCACCCACAGATTGTCCAAGATCATCCGGGGAATTGCCCAATCTGTGGCATGGATCTTGAAAAGGTGGAGCAAGTGCCGCAGGCGGCCGGAACGTCTTTGCAAGATAGAGCCGCTATAAAAATTAACAGCACGCGGCAGCAGCTTATTGGCTTGAAAACAGCAAAGGTAGCACATCGGGCTGCCAGTACCACCGTGCGCAGCGTGGCGCAGGTGGCACACAATGAACAAAAGATCTTTCATGTTCATACCAAGTATGCCGGGTGGTTAGAGAAAGTCTATGCCAATTTTAATGGGCAGTATATTAAACAAGGCACAGCTCTGGCCGAAATTTATAGCCCGGATCTGGTGGCAGCCCAGAATGAATTACTTGTTGCTCTGAAGTCAGCAGAAAAACTGCAAAACACGGCTTTTTTGGACAACGGTAACGCTGTGTATGACCTGGCAGAAGCCGCTGAAGAAAAACTCAGGCTCTACGATATGACCCCGTCACAAATTGAGGCCTTAAAAGCCACCGGACAGGTACAGCGTACGGTAACCATTTATGCGCCTCAGTCTGGTTACATCACCGATTTAAAGGCTTTGCAAGGGATGCGTATTACCGCAGGTACCGTGCTTTATAGTCTGGTGGATCTCTCTAGCGTATGGGTAGAAGCAAAAGTTTATGAAAACGATCTGGCACAGGTTCGCGTGGGACAAGAAGCGCTTGTGACCCTGCCTTTTTACCCGGATGCTAAATACAGTGGCCACGTAAGCTATATTGACCCGGCATTAGACCCGCAAACCCGTACCGCCAACGTGCGGGTGGTGCTGCCTAACGCTTCGGGGATTTTAAAACCGGAGATGTTTGCTCATGTGGAGATTATTGTACGTCAATCTGCCACAACACTAACAATACCCGCTGCGGCAGTGATTCAAACGGGTAAGAAAAACATTGCTTTTGTGGCCAAAGACAACGGTTATTTTGAACCCCGTGAAATCAAAATAGGGCAGCGACTGGGTGAAGATTTTGAACTTTTAAAAGGGCTTGAATCCGGTACGCAGGTGGTAACAGACGCCCAGTTTTTAGTAGACTCCGAAAGTCAGATGCAGGCGGTGGTGAGTCAGATGCAGGGAGGCGGTGGCCATGTTCATTAAGCACATCATTGCCTGGTCGATTAAAAACCCTTTTCTGGTAGTGGTATGTACCTTTTTTCTGGCTGTTGGGGGATTTCAGGCTTTTCGGAATTTGCCACTCGATGCCATTCCCGATCTTTCTGATACACAGGTGATTGTGTTTAGCGAGTGGAAAGGCCGCAGCCCGGATATTGTGGAGGATCAGATTACGTATCCTATTGCCACCACCTTACTTTCTGCGCCCAATGTCAAAACTGTCAGAGCACAATCTATGTTTGGCATGAGCTTTGTGTACGTGATTTTTGAAGACGGTACGGATTTGTACTGGGCAAGAAGCAGAGTCATGGAATACATGAATACTGCCGCTTCGCAGCTTCCTGACGGGGTGAATCCCCGACTGGGGCCAGACGCCACGGGTGTGGGCTGGGGCTTTCAGTATGCTCTGGTGGACAAAAGCGGCCAGAATAACCTGGCGGAGTTGCGCAGTTTTAACGATTGGAGTTTAAGGTACTGGCTCAAAGCCATTCCCGGGGTTTCTGATGTGGCCTCTGTAGGTGGCTTTGTGAAGCAGTACCAAATTACTGTAGACCCCAATATTTTATTGGCTTATGACATCTCGTTAGACCAAATTTCTAAAGCCGTACAACAAAGCAATAACGATGTGGGGGGCCGTTCTATTGAAATGACGGGCCGGGAATATATGATTCGCGGTCGGGGGTATATTCAGTCGGTCAAAGATATTGAAAATACCGTGGTGGGAGCCCGCGCAGACGGCACCCCTATTCTGATGAAAAGCGTGGCACAGGTAAGCCTTGGCCCTGAAATTCGCAGGGGCATAGCAGATCTCAATGGCGAAGGAGAAGCCGTTGGGGGGATTGTGGTGGTGCGCTTTGGCGAAAACGTTGCTGAAGTGATTGAGCGTGTCAAGAAAAAAATTGAAGATACGCGGGCTTCTTTTCCAGCGGGTGTAGAACTTGTCGTGACATACGATCGCTCTCACTTAATTGACTCAGCGCTGGAAACACTTCAACATAAGCTATTTGAAGAATCTCTCGTGGTGGCGGGAGTGTGTATTCTTTTTCTGCTGCATTTTCGCTCAGCTCTGGTGGCCATTATTACGCTCCCTTTGGCCGTGTTAATTGCTTTTATTCCCATGTATTACATGAACTTAAGTGCCAATATTATGTCTCTGGGTGGCATTGCCATTGCCATTGGAGCCATGGTGGATTCAGCCATTGTGATGATTGAAAATGCCCACAAAAAACTAGAACATAAATCTGAGGAGCAAAGCCATAGAGAGGTGATTATCCATTCAGCACAGGAAGTGGGACCCTCGCTCTTTTTTGCCCTGCTGATTATTACCGTCTCATTTTTGCCTGTTTTCATTCTTCAGGATCAAGAAGGCAAGCTGTTTAAGCCGCTGGCCTATACCAAAACCTTTTCGATGTTTTTTGCGGCCCTTTTGTCCATTACTTTAGTGCCTCTTCTGATGTCATGGCTGGTTAAAGGCAAAATTTACCCGGAGCATAAGCACCCGGTTTCACGCTTTCTGATTGCAATTTATGAGCCTCTGGCCCGTTTGAGCTTGAAGCTGCGTTGGGGCGTTCTTGCGGCTGCCTTGTTCATTCTGGGATTAACTATTCCCGTGTTTAATGGCCTGGGTTCTGAGTTTATGCCCCGACTCTGGGAAGGCACCAGCATGTATATGCCCACCACCGTACCCGGTATTTCTACCACTTCGGCCCAACATTTACTGCAAACCCAGGATAAATTGCTCAAAACCATTCCTGAAGTGGATACGGTTTTTGGTAAGGTGGGCCGCGCGGAAACCGCCACCGATCCGGCCCCGATGAGCATGATTGAAACATTAATTACCTTCAAACCCGAATCAGAGTGGAGAAAGGGCCTAACACCCAAAGATTTAGAGCGTGAGATGAATGAAATCTTACAGTTGCCCGGTGTCAGTAACGGCTGGACCATGCCCATCAAAGGGCGTATTGATATGCTGAGCACGGGTATTCGTACGCCCCTTGGCATAAAAATATTTGGCCCTGACTTAAAAGAGATTGAAACCGTGGGTAAGCAAATCGAATCGCTTCTAAAAACCGTTCCCAATACGCGCTCTGTGTTTGCCGATCGTTCCACCGGAGGGTATTACCTCGATATTCACATTGACCGACTCAAAGCCGCGCGATATGGCATCAATGTCAAACATATTGAGGATGTCATTGAAACCGCCATGGGCGGAAAAAGTCTGACCATGAGTGTAGAAGGACGAGAGCGATACACCGTGAATTTGCGCTATGCAAGGGCTTTTCGAGACCATCCAGAAGCACTGCAAAAAATGCTGGTAAAAAGTCCGGTGGGGCCTCAGGTGCCTCTGGAGCAGGTGGCTGCTGTCAAGATTACGCAGGGGCCGCCTATGATCAAGTCAGAAGACGGTCAGCTCAGTGCTACCATTGCCATAGACATTGAAAATATTGACGCAGGCTCATACGTGGAGCAGGCCAGTGAGAAGTTAAAATCTTTGACCCTGCCGACGGGTTATACCTACCGCTGGAGTGGCCAATATGAAGCGATGCAGCGGGTACAAAGTCAACTGAGCTGGGTGTTGCCGCTCACTTTATTGTTCATTTTCTTTTTGCTTTACCTTAATTTTTCAAGCATTGCCGAACCGTTGATCATTATGCTATCACTGCCCTTTTCACTGATTGGGGCCGTATGGATCCTCTGGTTTTACGGGTATAACCTGTCTGTAGCCGTCTGGGTAGGCATTATTGCCCTGGCGGGCGTGGCCGCAGAAACGGGTATTGTGATGCTGCTGTACCTGGATGAAGAGTATAAGGCGCGTCAGCAAGCGGGTGAGCTACAGTCTCGCAAGGATTTATTTGAGGCGGTGATTCACGGCTCTGTTATGCGGGTCAGACCCAAGTTAATGACGGTGATGACAACGATTGTAGGACTCTTGCCCATTATGTGGTCTACGGAAATCGGTTCAGACATTATGCAGCCCATTGCGGCTCCCATGATTGGCGGCATGGTGTCTTCTACGGTGTTAACGCTTATTGTGATCCCCTGTATTTATATGATCTGGAAGGGCTGGCATTTGCCTCACACCCGTCAGGAAGAAGGTTTAGGATGATGACCATCGGAGAACTGGCCAAAGCCACCGGAGTTAGCGCAAAAATGATTCGTTATTACGAGTCGGTAGGCATATTACCTGAGGCCCGGCGAGATCCCAACAATTACCGTATTTATACTCGGTCAGATGTGGAATTAATTCAGTTTGTTAAAAATGCCAAAGCGCTCGACTTTGATTTTGAAAGCATTAAGCAACTGGTGGGCCTGTATGTGGATCATGAACGCACGAGTTCAGAGGTCAAAGAACTGGCTCTGGCACAAATCGACTTTTTGACCGAGCGTATAGCGGAAATGGAGGAGGCAAAGCAAACCTTATCTATACTGGCCAAACGCTGCCCCGGAGATGAACAACCGGACTGCCCTATTCTTGATGAATTGTCGAGTGAATATAAAAGATGCGTCAAAAAAGAAGATAAATCCTGAACCTTCCCATGGTGGGATACCCTAAAGTTCAGTTATGAGTAATTCAAAGCATCATCATTCTCAATACGAAGAAAACAGTCTGAGCCTCTGGGGAGCTGTCTCCATGGGTACCGGCGTGATGATTGGGGCAGGCATTTTTGCGCTCACAGGTCAGGTGGCTGAATTGGCGGGACAGTGGTTTCCTCTGGCTTTTCTTGTAGCCGCTATGGTGGCAGGTTTCAGCGCCTATTCTTACGTAAAAATGTCAAACGCCTATCCGTCAGCGGGTGGCATTGCCATGTTTTTGCAAAAGGCTTATGGCAAAGGTACGATGACAGCCGCTTGCGCATTGTTAATGTATTTATCGATGGTGATCAACGAAAGTCTGGTGGCTCGAACCTTTGGTACCTATACCCTGCAATTGTTCGATGTGGGTAAAAACAGTCCCTGGGTACCCGCCCTGGGCGTAGGGTTATTGATTTTTGCCTTTTTTGTTAATATTTTGAGCAATAAATTCATACAATCGCTCTCTTTTGTCACGGCCTTTATTAAAATTGCGGGGTTGTCGCTACTTGCTCTGGGGGGACTTTGGGCTTCAGGCCTTAGCTTTGAAAGTATTTCTGTCACCCCACAGGATACAGATGTAGGTCGCTTTCTTGGGGCTGTGGCTCTGGGTATCCTTGCGTACAAAGGTTTTACGACCATTACCAATAGCGGAGGAGAAATTACTTCACCACATAAAAATGTAGGGCGCGCCATTATTCTTTCGCTTGCGATTTGTGTAATCGTTTATTTACTGGTGGCTCTGGCTGTGGGCGGGAACCTGACCATTGAAGAAATTGTGCGTGCAAAGGATTATGCATTAGCAGAGGCCTCAAGGCCTGCTTTTGGTCAATACGGCCTCTGGATTACGGTGGGCTTTGCGATTGTTGCCACAGTATCTGGTGTGATAGCCAGTGCTTTTGCTGTTTCTAGAATGTTGGCTATGCTAACAGAAATGAAGCTTGTGCCCCACAAACATTTTGGTATGCCTGGAGACGTTCAAAAGCATACTCTGGTTTATACCATTTTAATCGCTATTTTTCTGACAGTATTTTTCGACCTGAGCCGAATTGCCTCTTTAGGCGCTATTTTTTACATCATTATGGACATTGCTATTCACTGGGGCGTTTTCAGATACTTGCGTGAGGAAATAGAAGCCAACGCTGTGATTTTACTCACGGCAATTGTGTTGGATATCGTCGTTTTGGGCGCTTTCATCTGGGTGAAATCCCAGAGTGATACGTTGGTGATTTGGGCTTCCTTGGCTGGACTCGTGCTGGTTTTTGGAGGAGAAAAACTGTTCTTGCAATATCAACCAGAAGCAGACGAAACGCATGCGAATCATTGAAGGAGAGTAAAGTGAAAAAAGAGGCAGTTTTATACCGCATGGTAACGGATAAACATATTTGCCCTTACGGGCTGAAGTCAAAATATTTGTTAGAAAGCAACGGTTTTGACGTGGAGGATCACCACCTAGAAAACCGGGCGGAAACGGATGCTTTTAAAGCTGAACACGATGTAAAAACCACGCCACAAACATTTATTGACGGTAAACGTATCGGGGGACACGATGACTTGCGCCACTATTTTGGCTACGATACCGACAAAAATGAGGTGACATATAAGCCGATTATCGCTATTTTTTCTACCACTTTTTTAATGGCCCTTGCGCTCAGTTGGAACCTTAAAGGTAACCTGTTGAGCTTTGATGTTCTCATCTGGTTTATTGCCCTCAGTATGGGTGTTTTGGCCATTCTTAAACTCAGAGATTTGGAGTCTTTCAGCAGTCAGTTTTTGGGCTATGATTTGCTGGCGCAAAAATGGGTACCCTATGCATATATTTACCCCTTTGCTGAAGCTTTTGCGGGCATTGGCATGTTGGCGATGGTGGGTAAACCTGTGTTTGGCACGGTGTCTTTCTTTATTGGAACCGTGGGGGCCATTTCTGTTATTAAGGCCGTATACGTGGATAAAAGAGAGCTCAAATGCGCCTGTGTGGGGGGGAACAGCAATGTGCCACTGGGATTTGTGTCGCTTACAGAGAATTTGATGATGATGGGCATGGGAGCGTGGATGCTTCTGAGTCCGTTTATAGGAGGAAGATAATGAAATACAAAACGTTTTTTGCGATGATTATAACGTCAACGGTGGTGATGTTTGGGTTTATGTATCTGAACTCTTATGCTCTTGATCACATTTTGTTTAGTGAAACCCGAGCGTATATGTCGCTCATGATGGGAGCCACAATGGCAGTAGTGATGCTACTATTTATGTGGCCACACTACGAGAGTAACAAAGCAAAAATAGGTATTTTGGCGGGAAGTGCTGTGTTATTTGCCAGCTCTCTCTGGCTGGTCAGATCGCAAACCACTGTGGCGGACGTTTCCTGGATGAAGGCCATGATTCCGCATCATTCCATTGCTATTTTAACCAGCGAGCGCGCAAATATTAGCGATCCAAGGGTAAAAAAGCTGGCAGAAGAGATTATCAAAGCGCAGCGAAAAGAAATTGATGAAATGAAAGCTCTGATTTCTGAACTGGAAAAATAACTGGTACTGCATATTTTTAGCCTGAAACGCAAGGTCAGAGAGAACGATAAGGATAATAAGAATATATTCAATGTGACTGGTTTGTATCTTTAAAGGTACCGGGTTGTTAGAAAAGAGATAATCAAAAATGAGTATTCAAAATCATTTTTCTCGGGTGGGCCAATTGCTCAACCGCATGGGCTATGTGCCTTCTCAACCCACCACAACCCCTATTCAGGCTCTGGCACAGCGGGTTCAGGCGGTGCGTTCACCAGCCAGTATGCAGCCGTTGCCAGCACCTACTTTTTACGCAACGCAAAATCAGGTGCAGATGCCGCAAGCTTCTTCTTCGGTACCTGCTATCAATCTGGGGTTTTCGGGAGGCCCCAGTTTAACGGAAGTGTCTCAGGGTGACACCACCATTGAAGCGGGAGATACGGGCTCGGGCGTCAGAGCCGTGCAGCGATTCTTGCATCAGCAGGGACATAGCGAGATTGTACCCAGCGGTTATTTTGATGAAAAAACCCGCACAGCGTTGATGTCTTTTCAGGATGAGCAAGGCATTATTACGGACGGTGTAGTGGGGCCGCAAACCCTCACCTTTATGCAAGAGCCGGTAATTGACAGTGGCGAAAAAGATTATAAAGGGCGTCCTGTTCGGGGAACTGAGGAAACCATAGCAGGCTATAACAAACTGGTGGACATTGCAAAATCTCGCGGCTATCGGGTGCAGGTGAACTCCTCTTACCGCACGTATAACGAACAGTCCCGGTTGTGGAATCAGGCCTTGCGGCGCTACGGTAGTGCTTCAGCGGCCAGAAAATGGGTAGCTCCTCCGGGAAAAAGCCGCCATAATCACGCCAGGGCAATTGATTTAAACGTACTCAAACCCAACGGACGTAAAATTCCTGACCGTGAATTGGCCAGCATGCTGGATCAGGCGGGTCTGTATCGCCCCATGTCCTGGGAACCGTGGCATGTGGAGCCCAAATCTACTCGCAGCGGCGCGGAGCGTCAGTATGCCTCGCTTGAGCTCAATGACGACGCGATGTGGGCCTGATAAGCGTGGCATGTGGAACCGCGGGCCAGCTAAATTATCGGCGTTTTGCCTGAGCAATCAGGTGCTCGAATTCAGCAGGAACGGGTAAGGGTTTGAAGGGGCTAATATTCGCTCCTCCGGTGTTTCCCGTGGGGACCCAACCCAGGCCCGTTTTTGTTGCTGCTCCTATCACTCGTAGTATTTGACCCGCAAATTCTCGGGGGGCGTTGTTTCTCAGGGCCCAGGTAAGCATCAGAAGGTGCGTTTTAACGTGCCAGTAGGTGGAGTGTTGCCCCAGAACGTGAGCGTTTTCGAGGTGTTTAAATTCTGTGGCAGGGTCTTTTTTCTGGCGGGCAAGATATGCTAGCTCGATGTGTTTTTCGACGTGGGGCCTGATGTTTTTTGTAAATGACATGAGTGCTCCTCAGGATTTTAGTTTGAGAATGCGGCGGGCACCGTTAAGTACCACCAGACCTATCAACAGGCCGATGATCAGGTCAGGATAAGGGGAGCCGGTAAAGTATACCAGAACGCCTGCCAGGATAACGCCCACATTGGCAATGACATCGTTGGAGGAAAAAATCCAGCTGGCCTGCATATGGGCCCCTGTGTCGCGGTTTTTTGAGATTAACAATAAGCAGTACACGTTAGCTAGCAAAGCCAGTCCACCGAAAACCATCATGAGGTTTGAAAGGGGTTCGCTTCCCCAGATCAACCGGCGTACAACCTCTGCAAGGGTACCCAGAGCCAGAACCAATTGCATCCAACCCGAAAGATGCGCAGCCTTTAGTTTGGTTTCTACACCACGGCCTACTGCATAGAGGGAGAGACCGTAGACAGCTGCATCTGAGAACATATCCAGAGAATCCGCAATTAAGCCCGTAGACTCAGAAAAAATGCCCACCGCAAGTTCTATACAAAACATAGCGCCGTTAATCAGCAGAAGCTTTTTGAGCGTGTTTGATTCTTCCTGGGCTTCTTCGTTTTGTGAACGAAGAATACCGTCTACCTCTGAAGGGTTGGCGTGTTGGCTTTGCTCTAAGCGTGCCCCGAGTCCCAGAGCTTTTAGATGTTCTTCAATTTGCTCAATTTTTCCCTGATGAAAAACTTTGACGACACGTCCAGGTACGTCGCACTCAGCAAAAATCTCCGGGTCAACTTTTTCTAGGGCCAGTTGAATCATGCGAACTTCAGACATGCAATCCATTTTGGGAACGGCAAAAATACTCATTGTTGTGGTCATTGTTTATTCCTCATCGAGCATTAAAACATCTATAGTAACTATAGTGTCAAGGAGGAGAATGATGGAATTACGCATTGGAGAATTGTCTCAACAAACGGGATGTAAGGTGGTGACCATAAGATATTACGAAAAGGAAGGATTACTGCCTGAACCTTCACGGGATGCCAGCAACTACCGGCGGTACGATGAGAGTCACGTTGAACGACTGCACTTTATTCGTCACTGTCGCTCACTGGATATGACCCTGGAAGAAACCCGTTTTTTACTGGATTTAAAAGCGGATGCCCATCAAAGCTGTGATGAAGTGGAAACCTTGCTTGATACCCATCTTTTAAAAATTGAGCACCGCGTACGGGCGTTGCTGAGCCTAAAAGAACAGTTGTTAAAGCTCCGGACCAGCTGTTCCGGTGAACAAGAGATAGCTTCGTGCGGCATTTTGCGGGAGTTGTCTACCCGCGCTGAAACTCAGCAGGCCTGAAATTCACAGTTTTCTTCGCGGGTTTCTAATTCCAGAGTATCGTGCTGAATCCCGTGTCCCCGAATAATTTTTTTAGCTCTGTGTTTGACCTTCACTCCTTCAGCAAGGGACGTGTTTTGATGCAGCACCAGATGAACAGATAAAACGTGCTTATTGCTATCAAGTGTCCAGAGGTGCAAATCATGAATGCTGTGCACCTGCTCCAGTTGTTCAAGTTCCTGAGTCAGCACCGCAAGGTCTATATCTTCTGGAGCCGCTTGTAAAACGATGCGGGCAAAGCCATACACGTTTTTTACCACGTTCCACAAAATGAAGAGGGCCACAGCGATAGAGAGAACGGGATCTAGCCAGAACCAGCCGGTAAAGTAAATGACAATGGCTCCCAGGAGGACGGCAACCCAACCCAGTACGTCTTCTAACAAGTGCAGACGCACGGCCTTTTCGCCAGAGGAATTATCCGGATGTAAGCGAAAAAAAGCCAGACCGTTCACCACAAGCCCCAGACAGGCAATGGCAATCATGCCCGGTGTATGCACTTCAGGAGCTTGCCAGAGCCGGGGCACGGCTTCTTTGAGCACCAGCGTGGAACCTACCAGCAGCACCAGCGAAGAAATCAGGGCTGCCATGACGGAGAAGCGTTGGTAGCCATAGGTATAGGCCCGGGTGCTGGGCCGGGCGGCAATTTTTTCAAAATACCATGTCAGTGCCAGGGCGACGCTGTCTCCGAGATCGTGAATCCCGTCGCTCATAATGGCCACGGAATTGGTGAGCCAACCGCCAATCAACTCAATGATGGAAAAAACGAAGTTAATAACAAAAGCAAAACCCAGGGCAGAGCCGGAGTGATGATGATGGTGATGTCCCATAATGACCTGACCTTTCAATACTCGTTTTTTATTAAAAAGCATATAGTAACTATAGGGTCAAGCCCTTGTGGTTGAGCAGTGAGGTGCGTATAATTTAGGTTATGTTTCGTCAATTTCCCAGAATATTTGTACTGGTGATGATGGCCATTGTGCTCCATCTGTTCACCGGGCAACACAGTCATGCTTCTACGCTGGTTTTGTGTATGGGAGATGATGGGCATATAGCCATTGAAGTGCTCCAACATACGGACCATGTCACAGTACAAACCCATCCTGAAATATGTTCAGATGCTGAAAAATGCAAAGATATTCTCCTGTCACTGGGCCATGATGACCTGCTGATATCAGATGTACAGCGGGATGTTCTCTCTGCTTCACAAGCGGCAGCGCTGCGGGTGTCAGATAGCTTAATAATCAACGCTACGCCGGATTTTTTGGTTTTTGCAGAAGATTTTCCTGATGCAGATATTTTAGAACATCGTTTGTACACTGCTCAAATTCAAACCCTGAAACACACTGTTTTAACGATTTGATTCCTGTTGTTTTAACCCCATTCAAATAAAACACAGGAATTTTTTAATATGCGTCGTTTTCATTTTGCGCTGTCTGCGCTGATTGTTCTGGTGGGAGGCCTGCTGATACTCTGGCTATCTCAGCTAGAGACGGTTACCCCCACTCAGGCTGCGGAATCTCATGAAGAATCCGGGTCAGAACATTCCGAAGAAAAAAAAGGCCCCCATGGTGGGGTATTACTGGGCCAGGAACAGGCCGTACAACTTGAGGTTAAGCCTAACGTCCGTGCCGATGGAAAAATGGCGTTTACCTTTTATGCTTTTCAAAAGGGGCAGTCTGTTCCTCTGAGTCCCGAAAACCTGGAGGTAAGCTGGCAGCGCCTCGTGCAGAACAACCCGCTGTCGCTGGAGGCTTTTCAAAACGGGGTCAGGTCCACAACGGGCATTGATGAACCCCATTCTTTTGTGCTGGTGCTGCGGCTGAGTGTGGACGATACAGCCTATCGCTACCAGTGGAAAAACCGGGAGTATCGGGTGCGTTTGAGCCCGGAGCAACAGCGGGCCAACGGACTGGTTTTTGAGCAAATCAAGCCAAAGGTTTTGCGTGAGGAGGTAGTGTTACCGGGAAAAATTGCGGTGGATCAGGATCGAGAAGCCCACGTGTCGCCACGGGTAGCGGGCGTGGTGGAGGCGGTGTATAAGCATCTTGGAGATCGTGTGCGCAAGGGAGAATTACTGGCCCGCATTAACAGCGGAGAACTGGGTAGCTTAAAAAAGCGTTTTCAGCTGGAGCAAACCCGTTATACTCAGGCTAAAGCACGTTATGAGCTGGAGCAAAAATTTCAACAGCAGACGCAAACGCTACTGGATGCCATGACCAAAGGGCAATCCCTGGAAACCATTCACCAGCGCTTGTTAAAAACACCTGTAGGAAAAGACAGAGAGCAGCTAATCACAGCTTATACAGCGCTGAATTTGGCAGAAAAAAACTATGAACGCGAAAGCGGTTTGCGTACTGAAAACGCCACCACAGAAGTAGATTTTGAGCAGGCCCAAAAAGCTTTTTTTGACCATCGTGCCCGGTACAGAGGGTTAATAGAAGAAATAAACCGCCAGCGGGGTCTGGCGGTATTGGACAAAAAATTTGCAATGGAACAATTAGCGCCTGCACTGAATATGGCCCGAAAGCAACTGGAGGTGCTGGGCGTACAGCCCGGAGATAGCAGCACGTATTATGCTTTGCGTAGCCCCATTAACGGCATCATGATCTCTAAGCATATTGCGCCGGGAGAATCTGTCATGGCGCAGGAAAAAGCCTTTAGCCTGGCGGATTTGTCGGCGGTCTGGGCAGAAATGATGATTCCCGAAGCACAGCTTGAAAAGGTGGCGGTGGGGGCACCTGTAACGGTGGCATCGCAAAATGGGACGTATCAGCAGCCGGGATATGTCACCCATATCGGAAGTGTGGTGGATGAGCACAGCCGTACGCTAGAAGCCCACGCTGAAATCAGCAATGCTTCGGGGGTTTGGAAGCCGGGTATGTTTGTCACCCTGCGTTTGGAAAGCCGGGCTATTCCTGTGAAGATGGCGGTACGGGCCTCTGCCATACAGTATCTTGAGGGACAACCCTTTGTGTTTGTGCGCGCCAAGGATGATGAGCTTCAGGGTTTTCCCGTGGAGATGGGCAGAGAAACGCGGGAGTGGGTAGAAATCAAAGCGGGACTGCGTCCGGGTCAGCGCTATGTGGCAAAAAATGCCTACATTATTAAAGCGGAACTGGAAAAATCCAGCGCTTCACACGATCATTAGGGGCGCGCTATGTTTAACAAAATACTTGGTTTTTCCATCGCGCACCGCTGGTTTGTGCTGTTATGCGTCATGGGAGTGGGGCTGCTGGGAGCTTATCATTTTCGTGCTTTGCCCATTGATGCTGTGCCGGATATTACGAATGTGCAGGTGCAAATTAACACCTCGGCACCGGGCTATGCCCCGCTGGAGGTAGAACAACAAATTACCTTTCCCATTGAGTTTGCCCTGGCGGGGTTACCCAAAATGAAGTCAACGCGGTCCTTGTCGCGTTACGGGCTGTCTCAGGTAACGGTGATTTTTGAAGAGAAAACAGATATTTACTTTGCGCGACAGTTGCTCAGTGAGAAGTTGCAGCAAATACGCTCTGGTTTACCGGATAACTTGCAGCCAGAGCTTGGCCCCATTGCCACGGGACTGGGAGAAATATATATGTGGTCGCTGGAAGCTGACCCCGGAGCCCGCAATGCTGAGCATAAGCCGTATGACCTGACGGATCTACGCACCCTACAGGACTGGGTGGTGCGTCCACAACTCAAAACGGTTCCCGGAGTCACTGAAGTCAATACCATTGGAGGGTATCCCAAAATTTTTCAAATCAGCCCGTTTCCTGAGCGTTTACGGGCCTATGGTTTGTCTTTTCATGAGGTGGCAGAAGCCCTTCGACAGAATAATCAAAATACGGGGGCAGGATATATTGAACGGGAAGGGGCGCAGTATTTGCTGAGAATGCCGGGGAAGCTCAGCAATTTTGAGGATATTCAGCAAACGCTGATCAAAACGGAAAACGGGGTGCCTATTCGGATACAGGACGTGGCCCGGGTGGAGTATGGCAAGGAACTGCGTACCGGAGCCGCCACATATGACGGTAAGGAAGCGGTACTGGGAACGGCGGTAATGCTTCTGGGGGCCAACAGTCAAACGGTCGCAGAGAATGTACATGAAAAAATACAGCAAATCAACAAAAGCCTGCCTGAGGGCGTCAGGGCGGTGACGCTGTACAATCGTTCTGTGCTGGTGGAAAAAACCATTGCCACGGTAGAGGAAAATCTGGCGCTGGGTGCTCTGTTTGTGATTCTGGTGCTGTTTTTGTTTCTGGGTAATTTTCGGGCAGCGGTCATTACGGCTCTGGTGATTCCTTTTGCTATGTGTTTTACCATTTCTGGCATGTATTTAAATAAAATCTCGGCCAATTTGATGAGTCTGGGAGCGCTGGATTTTGGCATTATTGTGGACGGATCGGTGGTGATGGCGGAAAATTGTCTGCGTCATCTGGCCACAACACAAAAGAGGCTGAATCGTTCGTTGACGCTTCAAGAGCGCATGCAGAGCATCTGGGAAGCTTCGCGGGAAGCCCGACAGGCTCTGCTTTTTGGCGAGTTAATTATCATGGTGGTGTATTTGCCGATTCTGGCCCTTGAAGGGGTGGAAGGAAAAATGTTTCACCCCATGGCGCTCACGGTGATTCTGGCGCTGGTGGGAGCCATGATTCTGAGTATGACTTTTGTGCCCGCTGCTCTGACGATTTTTATGGGTGGAAAGGTGCGTGAAAAAGAAAACTGGCTGATGACTCAGGCCCAGCGGCTTTATTTGCCGGTGTTGCGGCTGGCTTTGGCCTACCGGGGGGTGGTGGTTTCTTTTGCGTTGACGCTGGTGGCGGTGTGTGGCGTGTTGAGTTTGAAAATGGGACGTGAATTTGTGCCCAATTTAAATGAGGGTGATGCAGCGGTTCAGGTACTTAGAGCCACGGGGACCGGGCTTTCACAGTCGATTGCCATGCAAAAACGGGTGGAGTTAATGATTCAGCAATTGCCGGAGGTGTCTCATGTGTTTTCGCGTATTGGTACAGCGGAAGTGGCCACGGACCCGATGCCTCCGAATATTGCCGATACCTTTGTGATCATGAAGCCCGAGCAGGAGTGGCCGGAACCGGGACTGTCGCGGGCAGAGCTACTGGAGAAAATAGAGCACGCAGTGGCGAATTTATCGGGGAATAATTATGAGTTTACGCAGCCTATTCAAATGCGCTTTAACGAGCTTTTATCGGGGGTGCGGGCGGATCTGGCCATTAAAATTTACGGAGATGATTTAGACACGCTTTTGGCAACGGCCCGTAAAGCCGAACGGGTTTTAGAGCAGTTGCCGGGAGTGGCTGACCTTCGGGTAGAGCAGCTGGGCGGTTTGCCCATTCTGAGTATGCGTCCCCGCCGGGAAGCCCTGGGACGCTATGGCATTAGCACAGCTGAGGTGCAGGATTTGTTGGAAGTGGCGGGTTCAGGCAAGGTGGTGGGCGAAATTTTTGAGGGAGACCGGCGTTATGAGATGATGGTACGCTTACCTGAGCATTTGCGAGAGAGCACGTTTAGCCTTAAAAACTTGCCCGTGCCCCGGCGAGATCAGCCCGGCAGTTTTGTGCCCATGGAGCAGGTGGTGGAATTTAGACAAATCCGTGGCCCCAATCAAATCAGCCGTGAAAACGGCAAGCGGCGGATTGTGATTTCTGCCAATGTGCGTGGACGTGATCTGGGAAGTTTTGTGGCGGAGGCGCAGACGCGTTTGGATCAGGATTTGCCGTTGCCTGAAGGCTATTGGGTGGAGTGGGGAGGAGAGTTTGAAAAGCTACGTTCTGCGGCACAGCGCTTACAAATTGTGGTGCCACTGGCCCTTGTGCTGATTCTGCTCTTGCTTCACGCCACGCTCAAATCTGTAAAAGATACGCTGCTGGTGTTTTCGGGGGTGCCGCTGGCTCTCACGGGGGGCGTGCTGGCACTGGTGCTCAGAGGGTTACCTCTCTCTATTTCCGCCGGGGTTGGCTTTATTGCTCTTTCTGGTGTAGCGGTTTTAAACGGGTTGGTCTTACTCACGTTTATTCACCAGATGCGAGAACGGGAACCGGATTTACAGAGGGCGATTTTAAAGGGAGCCCGTACACGGTTGCGCCCGGTGCTGATGACCGCCCTGGTGGCTTCACTGGGTTTTATTCCCATGGCTTTGTCTACGGGTACGGGCTCAGAGGTGCAACGCCCGCTGGCCACCGTGGTGATTGGCGGAATTGTATCGTCTACGTTGCTCACGCTGTTGGTTTTGCCGGTGTTGTACAGTCTGGTGCATGAAAATCTGGTAAGGAGGAGAGCATGAGATACCGTATTTTGGGTTTGGTGATCTGGATGATGGGACAACTGACCGTGGAGGCCAGGGCCGAAAGCCTGAGTCTGGCAGAAGCCTTACAGCGTGCCCAGTCTGCTTATGCTTTGCAGCAGAGTCAATTACAGGTCAGGATTCAGCAGGGACGATGGGTGCAAACACAACAGGGCTTAAACCCGGCTCTCAATGTGGGGGTAGAAGAGTTTCCGTCGTTGACTGGCCAAAGTGGAGAGTTTAACGTGCTCTGGCAACAGGCGTGGGCCGTTTCCGGGAGACTGGAAAAACGCAGCGAGCTGGCCAGACAAGCGGTACATCTTGCGGAGTCCGGTGTGTTACTCAAAGCACGTCAGCTCAGGCAAGAGATTAGCCAGGCCTATTACGCTGCGCTGATGTGGCAGCATTACGTGTCGGTGTTGACGGATTTACAAGCAAGCGCAGAAAAAAGCCGTCTGTTGCTGTTGCAGCAGTATCGGGCCGGTAAAATTTTGTTGACAGAATATAACCGTGCTCAGTTATTGGCAGAAGACGTGGGATTACAACTACAGTCTGCGACACTTTCCTGGCAGCAGGCCCGGACGAAGCTGGCGCTGTTTTGGAATCAGGCAGATGATGACACCCTCGTTTTATCAGAAGAGCTCATGCCTTCTTCTCATGTCTTCAAAATACAAGAGCTCTTAAATACCCATCCAGAAATGGAACTGGCCAGGCAGGGGGTAGAAAAGCAAAGGCTAAACCTGGCGCTTCAGGAGTCCTTGCGCTGGCCAGACATTACCACGCGTGTGGGGCTGCGCTATTTGCCTTATGAAAATAATCTGGGGTCGCTGGCAGGCTTTATCTGGCCTTTGCCTGTGGCCAACGCCAATCAGGGCAATCAGCAAGTAGCTCAAGAGGAGATAGCCCGGGCACAGATGAATCAGCAGGCCACACGGGTCAGTCTGGAAAACCGGCTGGTACAGGCCCGTCAGGCCCACACAAATACACTAAGTTTGATTGCTCGCTACCAGCAGCAAGTGTTGCCGGTGGCTTCACAAAATGTTGAGCTGACACAAAAGGCTTATGCTGCCGGGAAACTGTCTTATCTGGAGGTATTGGATGCTCAGCGTAGTCTAATGGTTTTAAAGCTGGGATATATTAAGGTCTGGGGGCAGTATTGGAATGCGATAACCCGCTTGAATTACCTGATTTCTTCGACGTGATGTTCATCAAATCTTCATTTTCATTTTGCTAATCTAAACACAAGCTAAATCAAAGAGAGGTTTTAAAGATGAAAAAAATAGGAATTGCAGCTCTGGTTGTTGCCATGTTAAGCGTTCCACTTTATGCGGTTGCAGAAAGTAAAGTGGAGCATTCTGAACACGAAATTAAGGGTATTGTGCAAAGCATGCCTGTGAACAAAGTCGGGATGTGGACCATCAATGGCAAACAGGTTAAAGTCACCGCGAAAACCAAAATTGATGAAGAAGAATGCGCTCTCAAAAAGGGGGGAATGGCAGAAGCTGAGGGAAAATGGCAGGGTAAAGTACTCATTGCAAGTGAGTTAGAGTGCGAAGACGAAAAGGATGAAGATAAATGATTAAACAGCGGAGTTGGGTATGCGTCTACTTCTGGTAGAAGATACGGTACCACTGGCTCAAACGCTAGCACTGGGACTCGAAGAAAACGGTTATGCCGTGGATCTTGCCTTCGATGGTGAGTTGGGCCTGGTGATGGCGCTTGAGCCTATTTACGATCTCATTATTCTGGATATTATGCTGCCCAATATGACAGGGCTTGAAATTCTTGAAAAACTCAGGCAAAAGGGTGAGCATGTTCCAGTATTGATGCTTACTGCCAGAGGAGAACTTAGCGATAAGGTTAAGGGGTTTAACACGGGAGCAGACGACTATTTACCTAAACCCTTTGATTTTGAAGAGCTGTTGGTGCGTATTCAGGCGCTGATACGGCGGAGTAAAAATCAGGCGTCTCCCCTTATTTTGGTGGAAGATTTACAGATCGATACCCGCTCAGAACAGGTCATGCGTCAGGGCGAGCCTATTGCTCTCACGGCCAGAGAATATATGCTATTACAATATCTGGCATTTAATCAGGGTAAAGTCATCAGTCGTTCAGAGATTGTAGAACATATTCCTGATTTGGATTCTGACAGCAATTTAATTGATGTACACGTACGCAAACTGAGACAAAAAATAGATCAACCCTTTGAAAAACCTCTGATTCAAACCGTACGTGGACGGGGTTACCTGCTGGGTCTCAGCTAATGCGTTCGCTCAGAAGCCGTTTACTTTTCACAGTTATTGGGATGACCCTTGTTGTTTACGTTTTGTCAGCGATTGGGCTCTATGAATACCTGGAGTACAAAGAAGAATCTAATTTAAAAGCTACATTGTCTCAGCAGTGGGAATTGGTTGCCGGTTTGATTGAGGAAGAAGATGACGGACAACGCATAGAACTTGAGTTGGACCAGTTAACCAGCGGTAAGTTTGTGGAGCGTTATTCGGGTCGTTATTATGTGGTTGAAGTGTCCGGTCAATCTCCTATTCTATCTTTGTCTTTAGGGGGCTCCTGGCCTGAATTTGCCAATCAGCAGAGTTCTACTCAGATATTTGAATCTGTCGGCCCTGCCCATGAAGAACTTTTGGTTATGTCGCAGGATTATACGTTTGCACAACGTCAAATCCGGGTAACGGTGGCAGAGTCAAGAGCAGATGTTGAGCGGTGGCTAGAAGCTATTCGTCAAGCTCTCTTATTTGGTTTGCCCGTTTTGCTACTAATATTGGGCCTGTTGTTGATATGGGTGATTCACCTTGCTTTCAAACCATTAGAACACCTGATACAGCAGCTTGCAGACTTTGACTTTTATCAGCAAAGTGAATTAAAGCAAAGTGAGCATGAGGTGGTGGAAATCCGCAAGCTCAACACTGCTTTTAATAAACTGCTAAGCCGCTTTCAAAAAATTAGAGCGTCAGAGGAACAACTTCTGATGGATGTGTCTCACCAATTAAAAACGCCACTTACCGTTATTTTAAGTACTTGTGATATCATCTTGCGTCGCGAACGAGAGTCAGAGCGCTATAAGCAGGCTTTAAAACAAGTACAGGATACGGGCAGAGGCATGCGCACACTGATTAACCGTTTATTATCTGCTGCGCATTTGTCCTCTGAGAACCGCCAGATGGAGCACTTCAGAGTGTGCGACCTGAATGAGATCGCCAGAGACGCTGTAAAAAAAGCTCAATTTTTATCCCAACAAAAGGAAGTGAGTTTGAACTTTTATGGTGACGATGCTCTACTCATAGATGGAATTGCTGAGCGTTTAGAAGAGCTGTTACTCATACTCATTGAGAATGCCGTACTGTACAGCCCCCCAAACACTGAAATCAGGGTCAGTACCCAGAAGCAGTCTCAAGAAGCTGTTTTACAGATCAAAGATCAGGGGCCGGGAATATCCGCTGAAGATATTCCGTTCATCTTTCAACGCTTTTTTAGAGGCAAAAATACGGTATCTATACCAGGTACTGGACTTGGCTTAACTCTGGCCAAACAGATTGTAGAGCTTCATAAAGGCAAAATTTCGGTGGTACAACATGGTGAAGGAGGAAGCTGCTTTCAATGTGTGTTTCCTTTAAACAGTTAAAACAAGCTTATTATACGCTGGGTTTGGGCTTTTTCATTGCTTCACTCTCACTGGTGGCTTTTGGTAAGTTGGTAAGCGAAATTCTGGAGCGGGAAACGGCGGTTTTTGATCAACAGGTTTATGCCTGGTTTCGGCTCTGGCAGTCGCCCTGGATGGATACGTTCATGGTGTGGATGACGCGTATAGGCGGTGCTGTAGGGGTGATTGGATTATCTCTTGGTATTGTTTTGTGGCTGTACTTTTTTAAAAAAGACGGACATGCCATTCGGCTGTTTTTAATAGCGAATATAGGTGGAGTGGCCCTGAACAACCTTTTGAAGTTTGTCTTGCGTCGTGATCGTCCTTTAATTGATCCGGGGATTGGAGCCATTGGTTATAGCTTACCCAGTGGTCATGCCATGGGAGCCATGATTTTTTACGGCTTTATCGCTTATCTTATTCTGCGAAGTCAGCGTGAACGTTGGCTTAAAATTACAGGTGCGCTGTTTAGCGTGGTATTCATTCTGATGATTGGAGCGAGCAGAATCTATTTGAACGCGCATTATGCCAGTGATGTTTTAGCAGGTTATGCAGCAGGACTTTTCTGGTTGAGCGCGTGTATAGTGGTGGTAGAAAAGCGGAGCGCAAAGAATAAGGAGTTTGCAAATGCACAACTGTCCTGATTGTCACTCACAAGGCAAGCCCATTCAAATCAGCACCCTGAAAAGCCAACTCAAACCCCAGGCCATGCGTCAAATAACAGATAAGCAATATTTTTTCTGTAAAACCCCGAAGTGTGAAGTCGTCTATTTCAATACTCACTCTCAATTCAACACAGAGGATATCAGAGAAAAAGTCTTTCAAAAAGACCCTTCTCCAGATTGTTTTGTCTGTTATTGCTTTGGTTTTACACGAGCAGATATTCTTAACGACGCTGAAACAGATGAGCCAAGTATATCCCTGCAAATTTCTGCCTGGACATCCGCAAAAAAGTGTGCCTGTGAACTGCGAAATCCGCAAGGATCTTGCTGTTTAGGTAATGTGAAGCAGATTGAACAAGCAGTCCACTTAACTTTTAATTAACCAAAATGTTTGAAAACAAAAATTTTTCCTTAGTGTACTAATTACCCCCAAATATGTGATCGCCCCCATACGGGGTCAAACCGATTCAGACAGTGCAATGGGTATCTGAAGATACTTTGAAAAAGCAACCAGAAATTTTTTAAGCATAGCCGACTGGAGTAATTAGAAAAAATCCGCCTGAGAATTGCGTAATTCTCAGGGATTTTGTTGCTTAACACATATACGGTAGATCTTAAAAGCTATTATTAAAGTTCAGGAAAAACTGTTGGTCTTCGTTAGAAAAGGCGTAGTCCATCGTGATAATGGTAGATAAGTTCCACCCTAACCTGAGGCCAACACCGGCTGATGCTCTTAAGCCACCCAGGTTCACCTGAAACACCTGGTCTCCTATGGTTCCAACGTCTACAAAGGGCACCACGCCAAGGCTGAAATGCTGGTTCCAGAACTCTGCTTCACCGAGTTTATGGCGTAGTTCTACGTTACCGTATGCCACGGTGCGTCCCAATAGACGATTGGCTTTATAACCTCGGAGCGTTTGGGACCCTCCCAACCCCTTGACGCTGCCATCTGGACTCCACTGATCCTGATACTCAAAGAAGGGAGCCTGGTCTCCAAGAATGGTGCCATAGCCCAGACGGCTGGCCAAAACGGTTCTGGGCAGAATTTCTGGCCACAGCTGGTGATAGTGCTTGAATTGTAAAAGAATTTTGTCAAAGAAAAACTCAGAGCCAATCCAGGGTGCAGAAAATTCGTTGGACAGTTCTGCCACCATGCCCCGGGTAGGATCAGGCTCAAAGTCGCGGGTGTCATAAATCAGGGAGGATTGCAAAATGGAGACCAGACCGCCGTCTACACCAAAAACTTTGTTGTTTGCAGCGTCTTCGCTCAGCAGGGATTTACCGTTAGGCACTGTGCGCTGGTCTCCTGTCGCCGGATCTGTGCCCTGAACAGGCGTATTTTCAAAGGTCTGATACGTCAAATGCTGAATTTCGTAGCCCATCAGGACGCGCCAGTTACCCCCAAAGATCGCGCGCTCTCCTTTGAGGTTGAGCATCCACTCCCGTTCTAGAAAACGATTTTTGAGTACGTCAGCAACTTCTTCAGCTTCACCATTTTCTCCAGGGCGAATGGTAGCCAGTGACTTTGCGTAAGCGTCATAGGTTCCTCCTGGCAAGTTGTTGAGCGTTTCTTCTGTTAGACCAAAATACAAGTTATTTGGGTTTTTACCGTACAGTGCGTCTACCTGCAGGCTCCAGGGAGTGGCAAACAAGTAAGGCATATCCAGTTTCGCTTTGTACTCCTGGCTGTTTCCTGTAGAGGCTTTGAGCGTCAGGCCCAGTCGCGCCAGATACGGAGCGTAAGCAAAAAGCGGATCGGTACGATCTCCGTTGAAAAATAAGTATCCTGTTCCACCAATTCCGAAGCCGTTAAGCGGATCTGAACTAAAAAAGGGCAGACCCGTTACAAAAAAACCTTCTTTCTTTTTGGCAAGGGCTTCATCGGACATGCGCTGTTCGGGAGATAAAAAGTCTGGTTTGTCTTTGAGATGAACTTCATCTGGAGCGGTGTTTTGAGCAAGGGCCTGGGGAGATAAGAATATTGAGATAGCAAGTAAGGAAAAAATAGACTTTGTTAGTTTCATGAAGACATCTTTCATTTGTTTTTTTTAGCCTATCAAGATAAAGATGAAAGTTTGATGAAGAAAAAGAGTTCTGCTCGCTTTGCTATCCGCTGGCCAGTGCTCCCCCGCCTGGCACTTGACTATGCCTGAGGCGGGGGGAACCGTTTCGAGATTCTAGGATCATTGCCAGTATTTGAGCTAAATCCGGGGGAGCGTGTCAGCTGGGCACGGCCTTCGGCTTTTGGGGTTGGTGCTCTGTGTGGGGTTTTATGAGCGTTTTTGGTTAATTACCGATTGAGTAGCACAACGTGATGCAGATGACCAGCGAGGCCCTGCCGCAGCCGGGTCGATCTGTCTGGTTGTGCCCCTGGCCGGGGTTTCAGGCATAAGCTTTTTTTGTTGCTGTAATGCATTCAACTAGAATGTATAAGTGTTGCTGTAATAAAAAACCGCCGGTGCGAAGATTTATTGCATTACACACCAGCGGTTCTTTATG
>CAYFGW010000043.1:0-23957 GCA_964342365.1 uncultured Candidatus Sericytochromatia bacterium
TAGGGAGCCACAAAGTAGCCATCTGCTAATCCTTGCATCAGGGCACTGGCGCCCAGGCGGTTGGCACCGTGGTCAGAGAAGTTGGCTTCTCCAAGGGCGTACAGACCAGGAATGGAGGTTTGCAAGTCATAATCGACCCACAGTCCACCCATGGTGTAATGCACCGCGGGGAAAATTTTCATGGGTACTTTATAAGGGTTTTCACCGGTGATACGCTCGTACATGTCAAAGAGGTTGCCATAGCGATCGCGTACGGCATCTTCGCCCAGACGATTGATGGCATCTGCAAAGTCCAGGAATACCGCCAGGCCGCTCTCGTTTACGCCGCGTCCTTCGTCACACACGTATTTGGCGTTCCGTGAGGCCACATCGCGGGGCACGAGGTTACCAAAAGTAGGATACTTGCGTTCCAGATAGTAATCTCTGTCGGCTTCTGCAATATCAACGGCTTTTATTTCACCTTTACGCAGTTTTTCAGCAGTTTCCACGGTCTTGGGCACCCAGACGCGTCCGTCGTTGCGGAGAGATTCGCTCATCAGGGTCAACTTGGACTGATATTCTCCAGAAACGGGAATACAGGTGGGGTGGATCTGTGTAAAGCAAGGATTGGCGAAGTAGGCGCCTTTTTTATGACAACGCCAGGCAGCGGTGGCATTGGAGTTCATAGCATTGGTGGACAGGAAGTACACATTGCCATAACCGCCGGTGCACAAAAGTACTGCATCACCAGCGTGAGATTCCATTTCACCGGTTTTTAAATCCCGCACCACAATACCTTTGGCATGACCGTCAATTTTGATCAGATCCAGCATTTCGCGGTGGGTGAAAATTTCAATTTTGCCCAGCTCAGCTTGACGCATCATGGCACCATAAGCGCCCAGCAAAAGCTGTTGACCGGTTTGTCCCCGGGCATAGAAGGTGCGAGACACAAGAGCTCCACCAAAAGAACGGTTGGACAGGAGTCCACCGTAATCACGGGCAAAAGGCACGCCCTGAGCCACGCACTGGTCGATAATATTTACAGACACCTGTGCCAGGCGGTGCACGTTGGCTTCGCGGGAGCGGTAGTCGCCTCCCTTGACGGTGTCATAAAACAAGCGCCAGATGCTGTCACCGTCATTTTGATAGTTCTTGGCGGCATTAATACCGCCCTGAGCTGCGATACTGTGAGCCCGTCGGGGAGAATCTTGAATACAAAAGGACTTGACGTTGTAGCCCAGTTCTGCCAATGAGGCCGCCGCAGAAGCTCCCGCCAGTCCGGTACCTACAATCAGTACCGTATATTTGCGTTTGTTGGCCGGGTTCACCACGCCAATTTTAGACTTGTAGTTGTCCCATTTTTTTGCGATTTCCCCTTCAGGAATATTTCCCTGAATGGGATCGCCGATTTTAATTTCTGACATATAATGTTCCCTTTCCTAAGCAGAAACGCCGAAGTAGAAGTAGAGAGGTATGGCCAGGAAACCTACCGCAAGAAGTACTGCCAGAGCAATACCTGCGGTGTAGATGATGGGGGTATACCGGGGGTGGTATGCGCCCAGAGATTGGAAAGCACTCCAAAATCCGTGACGAATGTGTACGCCCAGTAGAACCATCACAGCCACATAGGCTCCCATAATCCAGATGTTCTGGAAACTTTCTGCCACGAGTTTGTATAAATCGCGGTAGGGTTCGCCCGAGTGCATTTCTACATAGCCTTCGCTGACCCCGGGACCAAATTTGAACATCCATACGTGCCAGATGACAAAAGCGCCCAGAACAAGACCTGTATAGATCATAGTTTGTGACGAAAGAGATTTGCGACTGGGTTTGCCTGCATCTCCTTTAACTTTGTACGCATTGGAGCGTGCGCCTTTATTTTGCATGGTGACGGCAATGGTGAAAATAATGTGGAAAACGAAAACAGCGATCAGGCCGATTTCGGCCACGTAAAGCAATGGACCAAGGCTTTCTAGTTTGTGAGCATAAGCATTGAAGGATTCACTGCTCACAAACAGCGTCAGGTTGCCGGCTAAGTGAATAACGACGAAAGCAACGAGTCCCAGTCCCGTGAGACCCGTCATGATTTTGCGCCCGATAGAGGTATCAAAGAGAGAAAGGACTGATGCAAGGGCGCCAGGATTGTTTTGTTTTTCGGCTTGTTGCATAATCTTTACCGTATTCTAAGGTTTTTTTAGTATTTCAATGCTTACAAGATAGCATAGTCAGGAACCGGCTAACTGTGCATTGACTTACATCAAACCCAATTTCTGACGAAAATCTGCAATGGCTTCCGACATGTGTTGAAAACGGTGATCACCACCGGGGAAGATTCTGGCATAAATTCCTTTGTCTACGAAAAAGTCGTGAATCCGTTGGGCGGGCAAGACCTCATCTTCGGCGTCCATATAGGCAAAAGTGTGGGGCTGCATGGTTTGCCAGTCCTCTTCACTAAGCTCTAAGCGATCCAAAGCGGCAAAATCGGCGGCACTGTAATGGTAGGTTTCTCCCGTTTTGTAATTGGTCTGCATATCTTTAGCATAGGCCAGACCCTGTCCCACGTTTAACAGAGCCGTATTGATCAACAAGGTGTTTACCCGATGTTTTTTGGCCAGGTTCATGGCGTAGAAACCGCCCAGTGAAGAGCCCATGACGCAAAAATCGGGGCCGTTGAGCTTTTCTACCAGATAGTTAAGTAAGCTCATGGCTGCCTCAGGTTGTACCGGCAGCGTGGGGTTAATCACGCTATCTGCTCCAAATACATCGCGCCAGGCATCTACTTTATTGCCAAAGCCAGCGGAGTTAAATCCGTGAATATATAAAACTTTCATTGTGTCTCCTAAAAAATAGCCACTTTAAAAAAGGGCTGCAGGGTTTTGACCAGTTCCATGGGCGTAAAAGGTTTGGTGAGGAATCCCTCCACCTCCAGTTGCTGAAGCTCCTGGGGGAGCTGGCTCAGTTCCTGGCCACTCATGAGCACCACCGGCATACGGTAGGTGCTTCGCATCTTTTTTAGCTGTCGCGCCAGCTCTACACCGCTCAACCCCGGCATATTCACATCACTGAGGACCACGTCAGGTGCTTTTAGCATAATGGCACGCAGGGCCTCGTTGGGGTTAAGGTGATTTTCCACCGCCAGATTGCTATCTTTTAAAATATCTCCAATGAGTTCATGCATCATGGTGTCATCATCGATAACCATCAGACGCTGGGAGGGCAAGCTGATTTTCTGAGTGGCAGCCCGGGTGTTGCCTACCGGGTCTGGCTGCAGCTGCGTCTGTTTCAGGGGCGACATGACGGATCTATTCAGTGCTTTCTCAATCGTTTTGATGAGATCTCCAGGCTTAAAGGGTTTGAGCAAATAGCCAGAAATACCCACCTGAGAGGCGGCCTTTACGGTACTGATTTGGCTGTCGCCTGTGAGCATGATGACGGGCGTTTTTTCAGTGACCGTCATTTTACGAAACTGACGTAAAAGATCAACCCCGTTAATATCGCCCATATGCACATCGAGCAAAATCAAATCAGGGGGCTGGTCTACCACGTGGCGTAAGCCTTGATGGTAATCCTTAAAACCGGTAAAGGTGCAAGGGGTCAGGGAAAGAATATCTTTCACCATTTGCAGCATGGACGCATCATCATCAATAAACAAAATATGTGCGGCATCATGCATCGGTTAGACCCTACCCTGCGGTAATATGTATGCATATTAAACCATTGAAAAGGCCTTGTGAGTAAATTATGAGTAACACACGCATCGAAAAAGACAGTCTGGGTGAAGTGAGCGTTCCCGCTGACCGCTATTATGGAGCTCAGACCCAGCGTTCTTTAGAAAACTTTCCCATTTCCGGTGAGCGCTTTTCACGAGCTATGATTCGTGCTTTTGGCATTGTCAAGCGCTCCGCTGCAAAAGTAAATGCAGATCTTGGGGTTTTAGATGCGGACAAATCAACGCTTATTCAGCAGGTGGCAGACCAGGTCATCTCCGGGGAATTAGACGATCATTTTCCACTGGTGGTATGGCAAACGGGCAGCGGCACCCAGACCAATATGAACACCAATGAAGTCATTTCCAATCGCGCTATTGAAATAAGCGGCGGCGAGATGGGTAGCAAAACGCCTATTCACCCTAACGATCATGTGAACTGTTCTCAATCTTCGAACGATACCTTTCCTACTGCCATGCACATTGCCGCCGGGGAACAGGCGGTAAACAGCTTGCTGCCCAGTCTCAAAAATCTGGCGAAAACCCTTGAGCAAAAGGCGGACGCTTTTAAGGATATTGTTAAAATTGGTCGTACCCACCTACAAGACGCCACGCCTCTGACGCTGGGCAGTGAATTTTCCGGGTATGCGGCTCAGCTTAACGCCGCCATTGCGCACATAGAAGCCACATTGCCTCACGTGTATGAACTGGCGCTCGGTGGCACCGCCGTGGGCACGGGTCTGAATGCCCCAAAAGGTTATGCCAAAGCGGTGGCCAGAGAAATTGCTGAATTCACGGGCCTGCCCTTTGAAACGGCTCCCAACAAATTCGCAGCCCTTGCGGCCCACGATCCCATGGTGATGCTGAGTGGTGCGTTGAAAGTAACCGCCTGTGCGCTCATGAAAATTGCCAACGACGTGCGCTGGCTGGCCAGCGGTCCCCGCTGTGGTATCGGTGAAATTGCCATTCCTGAAAACGAGCCCGGTTCTTCGATTATGCCTGGTAAGGTCAATCCCACCCAGTGTGAAGCCATGACCATGCTATGTGCTCAGGTTATGGGTAACGATATGGCGGTGGCCGTGGGCGGTGCTTCGGGTAATTTTGAGCTCAACGTGTTCAAGCCCGTCATGATTCACAATGTGCTGCAGTCTATTCGCCTGCTGGCAGACGGTTGTCAGGCCTTTAACGATAAATGTGTTAGCGGAATTACGCCCAACCAGGATCGTATTGATGAATTGCTGGACAAATCTCTGATGTTGGTGACCGCCCTTGCGCCCCATATTGGCTACGATAAAGCTTCTAAAATTGCGCTTAAGGCCCATCGTGACGGCAAAACATTAAAAGAGACGGCCTTAGAACTGGGCCATGTGACTGAAGAAGAGTTCAAAGAATATGTGCAGCCCCATAAAATGCTGGGGCCCGACGCTGAATAAAAAAGAATTAAGGATACCTTTATGACCTTTCGTCTGGAAAAATCTGAGGCGCGCTTTGCAGAGGCCCAACACAAAATTCCTGGGGGTGTGAATAGCCCCGCCCGCGCTTTTAAAGCAGTAGGGGGTACACCGCCCTTTATTCAACGGGCCAAAGACTGCTATATGTGGGATATTGACGGTAATCGCTATGTAGACTACATCGGTTCCTGGGGGCCCATGATTCTGGGACACGCTTTCCCTCCTGTTATTGATGCCATTACTCAGCAATTGCCCTTGAGTACGAGCTACGGTGCACCCACGGAAATTGAAATTGAAATGGCTGACGTGGTGATTGAGACCGTGCCTTCTATTGAAATGGTACGCATGGTGAATTCAGGTACAGAAGCAGCCATGAGCGCGATTCGTCTGGCCCGGGGCTATACGGGCCGTGAAAAAATTATTAAATTTCAGGGCTGCTATCACGGTCATAGCGATATGCTTTTGGCCGAGGCGGGCTCCGGCGTGGCGACCCTGGGTATTCCCGGCACGCCCGGTGTGCCGGCCAGTCAGGTGCAAAATACCTTAACCGTTCCTTATAACGACTTAGAGGCTGTTCGGGCCGTGTTTGAGCGTTTCCCCGAAGATATTGCCGTGGTGGCCTTAGAGCCCGTGGCGGGCAATATGGGTATGGTACTTCCTAAAAACGGCTTTCTCGAAGGATTGCGTACCCTGTGCGATCAGTATGGAGCGTTGTTATTATTTGACGAAGTCATGACCGGCTTTCGGGTGGCTCTTGGCGGTGCACAAGAAAAATTAGGGGTATTGCCGGATTTGACCTGTCTGGGTAAAATTATCGGCGGCGGGCTGCCTGTGGGCGCCTACGGCGGTAAAAAAGAAATTATGGAGCACGTGGCGCCTGTGGGCGGCGTGTATCAGGCGGGAACCCTGAGTGGAAATCCTGTGGCCATGCAGGCAGGGCTCGTTACCCTGAAAACCCTCAGAGATCACCCCGAATACTACGAACAGTTACAGCAAAAGTCGGAGTATCTCACACAAAATATGCAAGAGCAGGCTCAAAAACACGGGATCCCCCTTTATACTTGTGTTATGGGCGGTATGTTCGGCGTCTTTTTTAATGACAGCATTGTATCCACTTACGAAGATGCCAAAAATTGCGATATGGACGCTTTCAAAGCCTTTCACTATAATTTGCTGAGTCAGGGCGTGTATTTTCCCCCCTCTCAGTATGAAGCAGTGTTTGTGTCTGTTACCCACGATGACGAGGCCCTGGCCCATACGCTTAAAGCAACGGAATTTGCTTTTGCACAGTTAAAGAAATAAGAGGTGCTTTTGTGAGCTTACCCTACGAGCCTGCTCCCCTGCCATTGAATGAGGGTGAACGCCTGAGTGCGCTTGAAGAGTATGAGGTTATGGATACGTCTCCCCAGGCTATTTTTGATGATTATACCTGGCTGGCCTCTTCTATATGTGAAACCCCGATTGCTCTGATTTCCCTGGTGGATGCCAGGCGGCAGTGGTTTAAGAGTCGTGTGGGGTTAAACGTGGATGAAACGCCTCGTGAAATCGCTTTTTGCGCCCACGCGATTTTGAATAATCAGATCATGGAAGTGAATGATGCCCTCAGGGACGAACGTTTTAAGGGCAATCCGCTGGTGACCGCTGAAAACGGCATTCGTTTTTACGCGGGCACACCGCTGACTTCTGCAGACGGTCACAATGTGGGAACGCTCTGTGTAATCGATCGAGAACCTCGTGAGCTTTCGGCACAACAAAAAGAAGCGCTTACCCGTCTCGGGCGTCAGGTGATTAAGCAGTTAGAAACCCAACAGATGATGTTGGAGCGACGGCGTACGGAAATTTTGCGTTCTTCTATTCTTGAGGTGTTGGCCAAATTGGCGTCGGGTCACACAGATCCCAGCGTATTTGAAAATCTCATTACCTACGTGGAGCAGGCCGCTAAAAAATGTTATGTGTCTTTACATCTGGCTTCAGATCCTGAGCATATGATTGCCTCAGGGACTCCTCACCATCCCGAAAGCTTTTATCAGCGTCAGGCCGCCCATGTGCTGGAGAGCCTGCAAACAGGTCAGGAGATTATGTCGGTGCGTTTTGAACCTGCCTATGTGGCTATTCCCATCATGATCAACCACAAACCGCTGGGCATATTGAGCCTGGCGGCCAAAGATCAGCGCACCCTGGAAAAAGCCCAGCGCTTTCTGGACCCCCTTGTGGTAGCGCTGAGCTCGCTGCTGGTGAGTTATGAAAAGGCCCGTGCCCATCGCCAGTTGTTTGAAACCCAGCAATTGCAGTTACAGGCTTTGCAGTCCCTCAATGATATTGCCGCACTGCCGGATCTGGATCTGCACGCGCAAATCGAAAAAGCCCTGCATCTGGGGTGTCAATATTACGGACTTGACGTGGGCGTGGTGTGCGCTGTTCCTCCGGTGTCGGTGGCGGGACCTTCTGCCATGACGCTGTTTGCGCAGAATAAAGCGTTATCTGAAGAAGAAGCCGCAGAGATTCTGGACTTTTGTCGGGAGCGCCTTCAGCCTTCAGTTTTCGAGGTGCCTGAGGTGAAAGACGCTCCGTGTATTGTACATACGCTCCTGGAAATCGATCAGACTGTGTTGGGCTGTCTGCATTTTCGCAGTGCCTCTTGTGAGCGGGATGCATTCAATGAAACCGACCGTGAATTTACGCAATTGCTGACCCGCTGGATTGCTTCTACCCTGTCTCGCCATCATATTCAACAAGAGCGCCAACAGAACGAAGCCACCCTTGAAATGACGGGGCAGATTGCCAGCGTGGGGGGCTGGGAAATTGATCTTGAAACCATGACGCCTTATTGGACCCGTCAGACCCGTCGCATTCACGAGGTGTCTGACGATTATCAGCCCAATCTGGACGAAGCCATCAATTTCTATGCGCCTGAGGCCAGGCCCATTGTGCAGGCAGCTGTGGCAGAAGCCATTGAAACGGGTAAGCCCTGGGATCTGGAACTGCCTTTTATTACCGCCAAAAATAATTTTATCTGGGTGCGAGCAGCCGGTTCGGTAATGCTTGATGAAAATGGCAAAGCCGTGCGCTTGTTTGGTGCGTTTCAGGACATTACTGAACGCAAACAGGGAGAGCGCATTAAAGAAGAATTTATTTCTACCATGAATCACGAATTGCGTACGCCCTTAACTTCTGTAGCCGGGGCCCTGAGCATGTTGTCTAAGAAAGAACTGGATCCCGAAAATCAGAAAAAGCTTTTGGATATTGCTTCCAAAAACACCACCCGTTTGACCCAGTTGATTAACGATTTGCTGGACATTGAAAAAATTGCTGCCGGAGCCATGCGCTTTCAAATGAAGCCCCTGGAGGTGAATGCGCTGGTGGAAGAGATTTTGCATCAGCAGGAAACCTTTGTATCGGGATTTGGCTCGCGTTTTGATTTTACCGCCGCTCAGCAGTTGGTTTACTGTGAGTTAGACGCCCTGCGTTTCACGCAGGTGATGAATAATTTATTATCAAATGCCGCTAAATTTTCACCGCAAAACAGTCAAATTGATGTGCGCGTGTACCGTGAAAACCGTCAGATTTGTGTGGCGGTGACCAATCCCGGTGAGATGTTGAATGAATCCTTTAAGGTCCAGATTTTTCAGCGTTTTGTGCAGGGCGATAGCTCAGATACTCGCCATCGCGGCGGTGCAGGGCTCGGTCTCGCCATTTCTCAGGAATTGACGGAAGCCATGAAGGGAGAAATTCACGTTTTTTCTGAGGACGGAAAAAACACCTTTATTATTTGCTTTCCGGAAATTAAAGCCCGTGAGGTGATTACCGAAACCAGTGTGAAGAAAAAACTTACGCCCCCTAAAAAGTACAATACCCGTATTCTCATGGTTGAGGATGATCCAGACCTTTTTGATATCGTACACGGGCAGTGTCAGTCCATGGCTCACTTTGACCATGCTATTACGCTGGCGAAGGCGCGTGAAAAGTTAGCAAATAGTGTCTATGATCTGGTGCTGCTGGATGTAGGGATGCCCGACGGCTCTGGATTTGAGCTGGTGGCGGAAATAAAGGAACTCGCTTTTGTACCGGAACTGGTGGTGTTTTCTGCCAAAGAACTCACCGTATCCCAACGTAATATGGTGGACGAAGCGCTGGTGAAGTCTCGCTCAACCCCCGAAGATTTTGTAGAATGGTTACAGGAGCGCCTTCTGGGGCGGGATGCACGCAAGAACGATGAGCATGAGAGCTCCCTGACAAATCGCGCAGAGGATACGCCATGAGTAAATTCCAATATCTCCTCCACGCAGAGGATGACCCCGATATCCAGTTTTTAATGGAACTGGCGTTGGAGAGTTTTTCAGACATTAAGTACATATGCTGCGACAATGGAGAGCAACTCTTGCAGCATGTGTCAGATGCTGATGACCTGCCAGACCTGATTTTGCTGGATATGATGATGCCCATCATGAACGGGTTAGAAACCCTGGCGCACTTAAAAAACGATGCGCGCACCCGACAGATTCCAGTGGTATTTTTAACCGCCAAAATTCAGCCGGAGGAAGTGGAACGCTATATTGAAAAGGGAGCAGAAACCGTGCTTTTTAAGCCTTTTGAGCCCACGGAGCTTCCTGAGCAACTCAAGGCTATCTGGCAGAAATCCTTGAACCCACAGGGCCTGGATAACGGCTCAGTAGTTCAGGGGTAACACCGTTAGCCTGAATTACCGCGCGGTAAGCTTCTACACCATCGGTGGGAATGCGTTTGAGTTCGGGGTCTGAGAGCACTTCCACACGATACAGACCAAAGCGTGGTGAATAGCTGCCCCATTCATAATTGTCCGTAATCGACCAGTGGTAATACGCAATCACGTTGGCCCCGTCCGCCATGGCCCGCTTCATTTCTTTGACGTGTTGCACAATATGGTCACCACGCTTCCAACCGTCTTTGCGGGGTTCATTATTGAAGGTGGACATGCCGTTTTCAGCAATTACAATGGGCTTATTGAAGCGCTTCTGGTAGTTCATCAGCACGTCATAGAGCCCTTCAGGGTACATGGGCATGGCCCAGCTTTCTTCGGCTTTCAAAATCTGAGAGATTTTGGTGAAGCGATAATAATAGTCGAAGGCCACGTAGTCAAAGCGTTTCAACAGAGATACTGTGCCGTTGTTCATCGCTTTAAGACCGCCGGAAAAGTGAGAGGGCTCAAACATGGCGGGCAAATGCTGCTGGTAAGCAAATTCACCCTGTTCAAGGGCGTCCATAAACCAGTTGGTGTCTGCAAAAGCTTCAATGGTATCCGCACTCAGGGCATTCACACTGTTGGCGTAAACCGAAGATTTAGCGAAGGGGTTAAACAAAAACTGAAAAATATTCGAAGACACCATGGCGTCTGGCCGAATGCCGTGGATTCGGTCATAAACCCGTGCGTGAGCCTGGAGGACATTGTATCCCGCTCTTAAAAAGCTAATGGGATTACGCTTGCCCGGTGGGGTTTTCCCTGCCAGGTGGGCAATGGGCAGCCAGATATTGGGCTCGTTAAAGGTAATCCAGAAACGAACGTCGGGGGAGAGTTCGCGGGCCACCAGTGCTGAGTAATCTAAAAAAGCGTCCACGGTATCAGGATCTTCCCAGCCCGTTAATCCGTCTCTATCTCCGTCAAAATCTAGCCAGTGGGGATACGTGAAATGCAGCAGCGTTACCAGAGGCTCCATGCCGTGGCGGCGCACGGTTTGAATGATTTTTTTGTAGTGGTTGAGGGCCTCATAATCAATGACGCCCTCATGGGGTTCAATCCGGCTCCATTCCACCGACAGTCGAAAGGTGTTCACCCCTAAGTCTTTGGCCAGTAAAATATCTTCTTCGTAGCGATTCCAGAAGTCCACGGCTTTGCCACTGCGGTCGGGAGTTTTGCCCGCCAGTTCCCAGTAGTACCACTGACTGTTTCTCCCGTTGCCCTCCGACTGATAACCTGCTGAAGACACACCCCAGAGAAATTTTTGGTCGGTACGGGGAAGGGGGGCGTTAAATCGACCCAGACGGGCTGCTGTCGGATTAAAGCGTGTGGGGGCATACGTGGGCCGGTTACACGCCTGTAATACGAACAATCCCAGGGTCAAAACAATGAGTACAGGTCTGGCAAACGTCATGAAAATAGCTCCTGAATCAGATAGAGGGGGGAGTCACAGTATTGTCATTATACCGTGTTATTAACAAAAGCTTGTGCATGACGTTTGCTTTTGGCTTACTGTTCCAGTTCTACCTGAAGGGTGAATCCACCGCTGGCACCTTCCTGGCCGGAAACACCAATCACAACGTTGTAAGGATTGGTGGTGGCATTAAGGCGAATGGAGCGAGAGCCATCTTCTACCTTGCCTCTCACGGGTCGGTCGTTGATGTGGTCTGCTTCGCAGGTGACGGCACTGCCCAGTTCAGGAACCACTGAGTAATTGGTGGTGCCAATCTGGTAACCGTACAGGCTCATGGCAGGTCCACTGGTATCGTCGGGAATCAGGGTGATTTTTAAGATTGAGCGTGGGGGGAGATCCATGTGATACAGCACGTGGTTGGCGCGAAACTTGGAAAATTGTGTGCCGGGAAAACAGGCGGTGGAACTGCGGTCTGCCCAGGAAAGATCGGAGATTTCTTCTCCATTGTCCAGGTTCCCTTTGACTTCAAAGGTTTTATTGGCTTCCACTTCAATTTTTTTAACTTTTGCAGGAAAACCGTTTTTCGATGAGGCATCGGCCGCTTCTACTGCTCTGGCTACTTCTCTGGCCACGGGAGAGTTTTCTGTGACCAGTTGTGCGGCTTCGTTACAAGCGGACAGAAAAAGCATGGCGCTGGCTGAGGCGGCAAAAAGTACGGGTTTTACATTTATCATAAGGGAGGCTCCATTCTTAATTAAACTGCTTTAAAAGATATCATAGTTTTTCAGAGGAGGATATCCACCAGCAAAAGGCAGGAAGTGCACAAGATAATCCGATACAGAGATTGAGTAATATAAAAATGGGTAACAGGCGCAGTTGCTGTCTGTGTTTGAGCTGATAACCCGCAAAACACCACAGTACAACGGAAGAAATGAGTAAATCGATGGTAAAACCTGTGGTGACCGGATTGGCCCACAGCTCAGAAATGAATAATGTTAAACTCATGCCGTGTCGTTGAATATGGACTGAAAAAGCGTACAGGGGCAAAACGGTGCCCAGCAGGGTCAAAAAAAGATAAAGGGTTCGCATGGCTTCCTCCAGGACATTTTTTAGTATTATGTGCTGTAGCAGGTCTGCGTGCAATTACGCCACAGGTAATCACGGCTAAAAAGAGGACTCCTATGTTCGGGGAATTATTAAAAACCTGGCGAAAGTCGGAAGGATTGAGTCAAATGGCGCTATCTCTGCGCTCGGACGTTTCTCAACGTCACCTGAGCTTTCTGGAGTCGGGTCGTGCCAGACCCAGTGAAGACATGGTGCTCCACCTGGGAGACATACTGGGACTGAGCTTGAGACATCAAAATGCCCTGTTGACTTCTGCGGGGGTTGCCCCGCGTTTTTCCGAATCTCAATGGCAAAGCGCAGGCCTTGAGCCTGTACAAAAGGCCGTGGATTTTATGCTAAAGCAGCATGAGCCTTTTCCGGCCTGGGTGGTTGATGCCCGCTGGCGCATGCTACAGGCCAATCGCTCGGCCCGTGTTTTGATGAATGTGTTCATGGAAGAACTCCCGCTGTTGTTCTGTGATGATGGGTTACCCAACGTGATGCGCCTGACACTGCATCCGCAGGGCATGGCTCCGTATATTGAAAACCTGAATGAAGTGGCCACCCATCTTTTACAGCGCTTGCAGCAAGAGGCCCGTTACCATCCTGAGACAGAGAATTTGTATGCGGAGCTAAAGGAGTACTTCCCCGAGCTAAAGCCCACAGTATCTACGGTGGGTCACTCGCCCGTGATGAGCACTCGCTTTGTTAAAGACGGTCTTTCGCTGGATTTATTTTCCATGATTACCACGCTGGGAACCCCCACAGATATTATGCTCCAGGAGTTACGCATTGAAAGCCTGTTTCCCGCGAATGAACAAAGTGAGGTGTTGCTAAAGCAGTTCTTAAGCCATGCCACGGATGAGTAGACCCTGCAACAGTTGATGTGCAGAGCCTATGTCGATAGAGCGCAATGTGGAGAGGCATGGCTTCATTGAATTAAGTGTTAATACTGATGAGATTTTTGTCCCACGATTCCAGAAGGCAAGAAAGATAAACCCGCAGTATTTGCCGATTCAACATTAAGATTGACCTGCCCAAAGCCTCCACCTGACATATTGTGAAGTATGTAACGTACATCTCCCGTGGCATTTCCTGCCGGGTATTTGGGTCTCCCAGACATGAAAGTGCCAACGGTTTCACCAGGGTTGATGGCCACTTGGAAAGGGTTCCCGTCATTTAACCACTCGTTGCTCGTGTTTCTTTCATAAGATGTTGCGGAAATAACAAAAGGAGAGGCACCTGCTTTTACAGGGCGAGAGAGTATGACATCACACCACCCGCGAGGAAAACCATCACTATTGTTCATTATTCGGCAATTGTCCACCCTTACGTCCACAGCCAGCTCTTGTACGCTGGTGCTCACGGCACCTGAGGTAATTTGCAGAGCCTCAAACTGGCTCTGAAAAATGGAGGTGATCCGATTGGTCACGGTTTGGCCACCTTTTCCGGCAGTAGACACCGTAAAGCTTGCAGAGGTTTGTCCATCGGGAATTGTTATGGGTATTACCGAGTTCTCACGATTAAAGATGGTATTTCCAACAGAAGGGTGAGATAAAGAGGCTGTGTAGGTAATATCCTCTCCTTCGTCTACAGAGGTTGGGGCAGTGAGCGTAATCTGAGAGGGGGTGGCAGAATTCTGTAGATCTGTAATCACGGACCTGTTCCCCATCACTATTTTTTCAAAAGCTGTATTAGACACTGAATTTAAAGAAACTGTCACGTCAGGCTGGAAAAATGTATAGACATCATCGGATGTACCCTTGCTGATTTGGCCAGAGGTCTGTCCGTCAGCAATAACGATCTGGCGGCCGTCTTGCAAAGCAAATGTCGTTTGTCCTTTTGATGGGGCACTCAAACTGGCCACGGTGGGCACCGCAGATCCCTCGATGACAAAATCGATTCCCGAAATGGATGCGGTGGTTTCTGTCATAATGTCCGTGATTTGTGTGACCACGGGCGTTGCGTTGTGCACCAACTTTTCAAAGTTTGCGTTGGTGGCAGCGGTGATCTGAACCGAGACAGGTGGAGTGACATAAGGATCATCAGGAATGCTCACCGTGACTGTGCCACTGCTTTCTCCATCGGCAACGGTAATGATTTCGCCGTTAGAAAGATTAATGGTGGTATTTCCCTGAGACGGAGCGGTTAAGCTGGCGGTGTACACCAGATCCTCTCCTTCGGTGGCCGTTGCTTTTGACACTGCTAAACTGGCAGTTACTGTGTCTATGGTATCGTTTACCTGAACAGATACCGTTGCCGGATTGATGAGAATGGAGAAAAATCCGCCCCCTTGAGTTTCGGAAATGGCCGCTGAGCGAATGCCTGCATTCACATAAGGATCATCCGATTTAATAATGTGGGTTGCTGTGCCTTCTGTACTTTGTGCGGGAATAGTAATGACTACATCGTTGTCCAGCGTAATGGTTGCGGGTTGTGTTCCCGTTTTTCGATCCAGCGTGGCGGTATATGTGACTTCTGCATTGGCTTCAGTGACTGTATTGGTATTTACGCTTAGACTGGCTTCGGGTACAAAAAGAACCTCTTCTAACAAGAGCCGTTCAGTGGGCGTTGCGCCCATATCAGTGGTGGCAACGCCGTCAGCGGCTACACTTACATTTGCAGAGGCAAAAATTTTACCAGCTGCATTGTAAGCTGAAAATGTCCATTTGCCGGGACTGACATCGCTAAAATTAAGCGCTCTGGGGAAACTTTCTCCGCGTTCAATCACCTGTGCTTTTGTGCTGGGATCGCTAATACGTACCGTAATATTTTCGTCCGTGGGACGGGTGGTTTCTGCTTCCAGGTATACAGTAAGCGAGTTTTTGAGAATGGCTTCCGCGCGCATGTTTTCAGCTGAGGGAATTGTGCCTTCTTTTTCAATAAGCACTACAATTTTATCCAATTGCAGCAAGGTGGGATCCAGAACAAATTTTTTGTCTTTGTATCCTGTCAGTTCGTCAAAATGAGACTGTAAACGGTTGTAGTCCAGATTTGAAGCCACCGCACTTTTTTTTGCGATCAGTTTTTCAGCCACTTTTCCCACCAAAATCTGGCGGCGGTTCACCTGAATATTCACGGTAGCCACACCGCGCTTTGAAAAGTAAATCCCCTTACCCACAAAAGCAGCCAACGGATTTTTGTTGGCATCGTATCCCTGTACGCTCACCACGCGAATTTTCCCTGGTTGAATAGGCACGTTTTCAATGGTGGCAGCAGCTTTACCAAGACTCACTTCTACAAGTCCCTCCGTATTCTGGAGTTCTCCATCGATGTCTTCACCCACAAGAGTGAGCTTAATGTATTTCAGTTGGTTGGGATTTACTGCCTGGGTTTGAAAGCCCGTGGGAGCTTCATAGGTAAAATGAACGCTTTGCTCCTGTAGCGCATTTTCTGTTGCAGATTCTATCGTAGAATTCGTGATACTTGGGTTGGTCTGCGGGGGGACGGTACAGGCAAAGAGGGACAAACTCAGGGCAGGATAGATAAAAGTTTTTATTTTCATATAGGACTTCCTAAAATTCAAATTCAATTTGGCCGTTGACGTTTTCTTCGGTGGGTTCGGGGGGAGCAGTACTACCGCTTCCACCGCTACTGGGGCTGGAAACCGACACCAATTGGGTAGCGCTGAGGCTGTTCAGACTTACGATAATGGTGCTAAAACCCTCACTCACCCGAGCCGTTACCTGACCGTTGCCGTCCACGCTAAAATCCTGAGGGCGTGAAGAACTGTAGCTCAGTTCAGCATTGCTATTAATGCGCTGACCGTTTTCGTCGAGCAGGTCCACCTGAAGCTGACTGGTTTGTCCGATTGCGCTAAAAAAACGGTTGCCAATGCGCACGTTGATCTGGTTCACGCCTTCAAGAGTTGGTGTAGTGGGAGAAACGGGAGCCGTGTCGGTGTTATCACCACTATCCGTATTGCTGCTCCCAGTATTTACCGTTGTGTCAGTATTGACGTTGGTATCAGGTGCAACGGGTGTTGAAGTGTCGGTAGTGACACTGGTATTGCTACTGGTGTTATTTTCTACCTGATTGGGGGTAGAAACAAGATTGTTATCAGGGGTTGCATTATTGGGAGCGGGGCCACAGGCACTTACCATGAGCAGGGCACACAAGAGATATTTATACATTGAAAATGTCCACAGTTTAAAAGATGCTGTTAGTGTAACGGGACAGGATCATAGCGACTATAGAAAGTGCAAAAATAACGTCAAAATAACCCCAAATTTCATAACTTTTTCATAACTGTATTTGCCTTTTTCACAAAGTTTGCTAACGTAGACTGCCTATGTCTGCTAAAAAGTCTGATAAAAATACTGAAGCTAACCTGTGCTTGATCTCAGAAGATACTATCATGGCCGATTTTTTGTCGGTATCCTTTGAACCACTGACGCTGTATCAGGCCCCCTCATGGCCTAAATTATGGCGCACGTTGAACAAGAACTGCCCTTACGTGGTGATTCTGGACGACGATGGGAGCGAGGCTTATTTAACGCTGGCGCAACGCATTAAAAAAGAGTGTTCACAGGTGCGCCTGATTGCTATAACAGCGCGACAGATTCCTCAACAGCGGGTTCAACTGCTTGAAAACGGGGTGGATGTATGTCTGTTAAAGCCCTTTGAACCCCCGGAACTGAAGGCTTATGTACACAAGTACCTCAGGGTTTTTGCGCAGCAACCTGCGGATGTGACTCTTGAACAGTGGCGTTTGAACCCTGACACGGGGGAAGCCTGGTTTCAGGGGCAGCCGGTGCCCGTGTCCCCGGTACTACTGGATTTGTTCATGATTTTTGTACAGCACGCCAATCAAATTCTGTCCCGTCAGGACATTGCCAGAAAACTCTGGGGACATCATGACGAACGTCAGGTGCGCACCGTTGATCAACATATTCTGCGCTTAAGGAAACTTTTGGCAGGTTTCCCTGAATCCGCTCTGGCACTGCATACCTATCACAGAAAAGGTTATGCCTTGCTTTCAGAGGGTAGCGATACCACCACCCGCAACGCCTGATCTCGTGTGGTTGTATCTAAAAAAAGATGACCGCCAAGGGTTTCTAGCAGCAGGCGACAACTCTGAATATTCAAGAAGTGTTTGAGACTCTGATTGACAGAGTTTGCCGGGGATTCCTGAAATCCTTCTAATACCATGGTGTCTTCGCATTCAGAACGCACAATCAGCCAGGTTTCGGTGTCCTTTGTTTTACTCTGGATAACCACCTCTCCGGGTAAAACCGTCAGCAAGTGGTGAAGCACCCGCTGTAAAATCAGAGGATCCGTAGAGAGCGTGAGTTCTTTTGGGATGCGTACGCGAAAATTTTTGTCTTTGGTGTCGGCATACGTTAAAGCTAAGCGCTCAATAAAAGTCCGCAGTGAAAAGGTTTGAGGCTGTACTTTAACAGCCTCAAACTGCAAATGGGACCACTGTAATAACCCCTGTAAAAGCTCATGGTGTGTATCGTGATGATCCAGGGTTTCTGACAGCAATCGTGCCACGTATTCAGAAGGGCGCTGGAGATGACGTTCCAACAGATTCAGCGACAGACGTAAGCGCTGGGTTTCGGTGAGTAAATGCTGTGAGAGCACACGAAAAACGCTGTTTTTGTTTTCATTGGATTGCACCACCTGACGCTGGCGTTGTGCCTGATACAGCACATTTTGCATGCGCGCTACCACTTCGGTAGCTTCAAAGGGTTTCCGAAAATAGTCCCAGGCTCCCGCAGACAGTGCCGTCTGCAAATCTTCGGCTTCCAGTTGTAAGCCGCTGTATAAAATGACCGGCAGCAGGGGAAAATCCTGTTTCATGGTAGCCAGCATATCCAGTCCACTCATGCCGGGCATGCACCAGTCCGCCACTACAATATCTATGGGGTGCCGGGGTAGAATCTCACGGGCCATTTCTGCGGAAGTAGCTCGATAAAGCGTCAAACTTTTCCAGGCGTTTTGACAAATGTCCGTTAAGAGCGTCAGGGTAGGCTGGTGGTCATCCACCAGAAGTACACGCATATTGTAAAGACTCCACAAGTTGTTGGTAATGAGCAGTGTTGCCCTCGTAATGGGCTTGCTTAAGTGCGTTGCCAAAATCCAGGTTTTGTTTAGACAGGCTATCACAAATGTTATCGATATGGTGTTCAATGTCAGAATAGGCATATGATGGCAGGGTTAATAATGCCTTTATGATGGGTACAATATCCGATATTTCTGACGCACTCAAACGCAAGACCGGCAAATCTTGAAAATATCTGTTTAGGGATACCTCAACCCTTGCACCGTTAGCTGTATTGAACAGTTTCAGTTGACTTTTCTGGGCTTCCAGAGCCAGTACACAAAAAGAAATGCCCAGCCCGTTATCAGCGCTTTCCACATAAACCCCTTCAAGCACAGAATCAGGAAATCCGGGGCCCGTGTCTTCAATAGATAGAATCGCTTTTTTTTGCTTTATTTCCATTGTTATTTTGATACACCCATCGGGTGGCGTGTAGTGAAAGGCGTTGGTCAACAGGTTTTGCAGCACGCGAAAAAGGAGCTTCTGGTCCGCCAGCACGGCCTGTGTTTGCAGCGTTATTTCTATCTGTTTATCTACAGACAAATGTTTGAGCTGGCGCAATACCTGTTCTACGATTGCAGAGATGTCCACGGGTTTGAGTTGAGCTTCAAACCGCTGGTTTTCGAACTTTTTAAGGGCAAACAAATCCAATACCAGATTCTGCGCTTCCTGTGCGGTTTGATTGACCAGTGCGGTTTGTGCCGCGGAAAGCTGCCCTTTACGGGTAAAGTAGAGAATCGCACTTAAGGGAGCACGTAAATCGTGAGCCACCATACGCGTGACTTTTTCTTTGAATTGTCCCAGTTGCGTCACCTCTTCGGTTTTCAAGCGCAGGCTTTCAGTACGCTCGAGCACCTGCTGCTCCAGGGTTTGATTGCTTAATTCTAATGCCTGCTTAAGTGTTCTGGCTTCCGTAAAGTCTTTATAAAAAGATTGGGATAAAAACACCGCCTGCCCAAATAGAAATACCAGGGAACCCAGCGGAAGCCAATAAAATCCTTGTATTAAACGCAGATCCAGCAGGGCTGCTTGCACCAGGCATACGGTTAAAAAGACAACGCTGTACACAAAGATGCGGTTTTGCTTCTTTTTCCAGATGAGGACTGTACGCACTCCACAATACAAGAGCAGCGGTAGACAAAAAATCTGGTAAAACTGTAGTACACGGTTGGCCCAGGCAATGGGCAAACACAGAGAAAAAATGCAAAAACACACGACGCCCAGAATCCAGGGCCTGACGCGCGCATAGTGGGGAATACCAAATAAAGTGTGAAAGTAGGCCAGTCCCACGTAGGTAAAGGGGTAAATACCCAGCAAGCGAACCACTCGCACACTGATATAAAAGGGCAGATCTTGCCACAAAAGTTCTGGTATATGTGCAAAATAAAGGCCGTAATGAAAAAAGGAAATACTACAAATTCCGATAAAGTAAAACAACTCGGGTTCACGCCGCTGCCAGTAAAGCACGCTGTGATAACCCATCAGTACCAGTAGTCCACCCAGTAAAGCAAAGTGGGTAATTTGAGCGTATAAATCACGTTTAGCCATCACCTGTTCTGCTCCTAGCAGAGGAGCAGAACGCAAACCGTTGCTAAAGTCGCCCACGTGCTCAAACATGATTTCTATGTTGAGCTCCGTTTGTTTGACCTCAAATCCCACGCGCGAATGGGCGCGAGAAGCTATTTTATAGCCCTCAGAAACACGGGTTCCGCTTTGAGCAACCAGTTGACCGTTAACTCTCGCCCGAAAATAAGGGTGTATATCGGGAATATCTAAAATCAAGCGCTGTCCCAGAAGGTCTTTAGACAGAAACACGTTTAATCGGTAAACGCCGCTTTGACCCACCGGAGGTTTTTTGTCTGTTAGCTGTTTCCATGTGGAGGGTACCTGTACAAGAGGAGGTAGCCCTTCTCCAGCAAGCGCCCACGTGCCGTCTAACTCCTGTACGGATTCGGAATCCCACTGTCGCAAATCCAGCAACGGCACGGATACATCAATTATAGAAGGTGGCGTTGCCGGGGCTGGGGTTGCCAAAGCCTGAATAAAATTGCAAAATAGCATCAGAATAAAACATAAGATGTAGGCAAAAATTTTCATGTGCCTTCTAGCGTACACGAAAATATATTTACACTTTAGTAATTATTTGTTATGCTGTAGCCAATCTCAATTTCAAAAGGAATCTCATCATGCATCTTCCCCTTAAGCTTTTTATGGCCACCACTCTTTGCGCCGGCGTCTTCGCTTCTCAACTGGCATTGGCTCCCGCGGCTCAGGCCTGTGGTGGTTTTTTCTGCTCCTTACAACAGCCCGTGGAGCAGGCGGCAGAGCGCATTTTATTTGCCAAAGACGGTGAAGATATGGTGGCTCATGTGCAAATTCAGTACAGCGGTCCCGCTGAAAACTTTTCCTGGATTGTGCCCGTACCCACGGCCCCTGAGCTGAGCGTGGGCTCAGATGCGGTGTTTCAGGCGCTGCGAGACAGTACCCGCCCCCAGTTCAATATAGACATCACCACCGTGGGCGAATGTGCTCCTGAAACTTTTGCCGCTGAGGGGCCTCTTGCAGCGCCCACTGCTGAACCCACGGTTGCTCCCTCGGCAGCGGTAACGGTCATCTCTGAACAGCAGGTGGGGCCTTTTGAATCGGTGGTGCTCACCGGTGACGATCCTGAAACCGTTAAACAATGGCTCAGAGATAATGGTTACGATGTACCCCCCAACGTGGATCCCCTTTTAAATCCCTATATCGAAAACGATATGCCCCTGTTGGCTCTCAAACTTAAAAAAGGCCGCACCGCCGGTGACTTACAGCCCATTGCCATGCGTTACAAGGCCGACAAGCCCATGATTCCCATTCAGCTCACCGCCGTGGCCGCAGAAGAAGACATGGATGTACAGGTGTGGGTGCTGGGAGAACAGCGAGCGATCCCTATGAACTACCCCCACGTCAAAATCAACGAAGCCCGGGTCAACTGGTTTAGCGGAGGCAGCAATTATCGCAGTCTGGTGACCGACGCCATGAATGAAGCGGGCGGGCAGGGCTTTGTGACCGATTATGCTGGCAACAGCGCGCTGATTTCTACCCAAAACTTTCGCACGGACAATATTGATTTAGAAGCCATTGCTCGTCTGACGGATCCCATGGCTTTTGCCCGGGAGTTACAGGCCATTGTCGGGTTTGATCAGTGGCCTGCCTTTGCCGCACGCTATATCCCCAAACCGGGTCTGTTGGCAGAAATTGAGGACGATGTCTTTTACAATCAGCTGGAAAACTATGCCGCGGCCCTTAATAAAGCCGGGGTTCAAGCGGACGGGCCAGGAGCCGCTCAGGAACTGGAGGAAACCCGCGTGAAGCCCCTTAAAGAACTCGGGGGGTTGTTCGGTAAACACCCTTATCTCACCGCGCTTTATACCACCCTTTCTCCCCAGGAAATGACCCGTGATCCTGTGTTTGATTTCAACGGAGACTTACCCGAAGTGAGCCAGAGCCGGGAAGCCAAAGGGGTTCGGCAATGTTCTCCTGAGGTCAGTTTTTCGCAAGCACCTATCACTATCACCACACCCTCAGGGCTGACTTATACCGTGAACGGCAGTTTTCAGTCAGAGCCCCAAACGCCTGAACCGCTGCCTGCAGCCATGGTGATTCAAAGTCTGGGAGCCAGTGGCCCGGCAGTCGATATTAAAAACGATCAGCAGAACATTCAGACCCGTTTGAATACAACGTTAGTTAGTGGCGCAGGTTCCTCTGCCACGCCGCCCGTTGGGCAGCCTCCTTCCGAACCGGCGAAACCTGAACCCGAAGTGCAAACGGGCGCAGGCTGTGCCTGTCATTCTCCCAACACCCCCCAACCCGCTTCTCAGGGAGCAGGGGAAGGTTTATCCTATGCTCTGGGCCTTCTCGGTTTTCTAAGTTGGAGAAAACGTCGCAAAAAGTAATCAAAGAGCATGTGTTTACTTTGTGTCAACATCAGGCTATAATGACCTCTATGTTTATAGACTAAGATCACATGCTAAGGAGAAGTTTATGTTATTAAGGTTGGGTGTTGCCTTGACGTTGACGCTGGGAGCAATAGGTGCATTTTCAGTGCCGCAAGCGCAGGCCTGCGGCGGTTTTTTCTGCTCCTTGCAGCAGCCGGTGGATCAGGCGGCAGAGCGCATTCTCTTTGCCAAAGATGGTGAAGATATGGTGGCCCACGTGCAGATTCAGTACACGGGCCCTTCTGAGAATTTTTCCTGGATTGTGCCCGTGCCCAATGCCCCTGAGCTGAGCGTGGGTTCAGACACTGTTTTCCAGGTGCTCCGCAATCAGACTCGTCCCCAGTTCAATATAGATATCACCACCGAAGGCACCTGCAAAAATAGCAACGTGTTCCGTCGTGGATTTGGCAGCCCGGTGGCTTCAGAACTTGCTCAGGACGATATTTCTTCGGTGCAAAAAGGTGTACGGGTGGTGTCTCAGGAACAGGTGGGGCCCTTTGAATCGGTGGTGTTAGAGGGTGACGATCCCGAAACCCTGAAACAATGGCTCAGAGACAACGGTTATGACGTGCCTCCCAACGTAGACCCTCTCCTTGACCCCTATATTAAAAACAAAATGCTGTTGCTGGCCCTTAAGCTTAAAAAAGACCGCAGTGACGGTGACCTTCAGCCTATTGTGATGCGCTATAAGGCAGACAAGCCTATGATTCCCATTCAGCTTACCGCCGTGGCTGCTGAGGACGATATGGACGTGCAGGTCTGGATTCTGGGGGAGCAGCGTGCGATCCCGATGAATTACCCCCATGTGAAAATCAACGAGGCCCGCATTGACTGGATGAACGGCGGCGGAAATTATCGGGACGTGGTTACAGAGGCTATGAATGAAGCCGGCGGGCAGGGCTTTGTGACCCAGTATGCTGGAGATAGCAGTGTGATTTCCCCTGATGTGCTACAGTCGCGTTTTGATCTGGAACAAATTGCCACGCTCACAGATCCCGTAGAATTTGCAAATAACGTACGCTTTCTGTTCGGGACTCAAAACCAGTGGGTCTCTTTTGCTTCTCGCTATATTGCCAAGCCCGGTTTGCTCTCAGAAATTGAAGACGATCAGTTCTATAATCAGCTGCCCACCTACGCTTCTGCCTTAGAAAAAGCGGGGGGGACTGTAGATACCGTTGCCGCCGTCCAGGAACTGCGTGAAACCCGCGTAGAACCCTTAGACAACGCCCGCAAGCTCTTTGGTAAGCACCCTTACCTTACGGCCCTTTATACCACCCTCTCTCCGCAGGAAATGACCCGCGACCCCGGCTTCGACTTCAACGGAGATTTGCCCCGGGTTGAGAATGTGCACACTGCCAAAGGCGTGCGTCGATGTTCAGCGGAGTATGAATTTTTTGAAGCGCCCGTGGAGATTACCACGCCCTCGGGCTTAACATACACCGTGAGCGGTAGCCAACCCACTATTCCTCGCCCCTTACCGGCCATGGCTTTTTCAGAGGATATTGCGGTCACGGGCACAGGCTCGGTGCGAGACGACAATCGCGCCATGATCGCGTCCGAACTTTTAAA
>CAYFGW010000044.1:0-23808 GCA_964342365.1 uncultured Candidatus Sericytochromatia bacterium
TATTATACAAAATAATACATTCAATTGTCAAGTTATTGTTGATGTACGTGAGCCCGGGCGCACCAGTAGAGGCCCGTGCTAAACTGAAGCATGATGGAAGATTTTGTAGACAGCTATATTCAAAAACATATCCAGCAGGGCAGCGCCAGGGGCCTGAGTCCTGAAGACATGGAAAAATCCATGGAAACCGCGTCTTTCATACTGAGCATCAAAATGCTGCGCAATTACCACAGTGGAGAAGCCCCCACCGGAGAAGAAATGGTCACCAGCCTGGCTGAAGTCATGCAGGAAACGCCGGCCCAGGCCCGGGAAATTCTGGCCAGCTTTCAGGAGCGGGGTTGGCTAGATGCTCACCTCAACATGACGGCCGCCGGAAGGATTCTGGTGGGTGACGCAGAGTAGTACTGATGAGTAGCCCCGTCCCAAAAACCGGCGATGATTTTACCATCGAACAATGGATGGAACTGGGCAAAGTTTTTGAGTCCCAGGTGCTCAACTTTCAGGAACTGGCCTGCATGCAGCGGGTGCTCGAAAAAGAGCCGTATCACTGGCAGGCCCGCTATCGAGAACTGGTGGTTTTGTTCTGGATTCGCCACGAAGGCCAGTTGCCGGAGATTTTCGATCGTTTTTTTAGTGACCTGTACGCCCACAGAGATCAGATGCCTCTCGACGTTTTTCACGCCTGCAATCTGAACGCCCTGTGCATGTATCTGTTCTACGTCTACAGCATGCCTGAAGCCAGCGACCGTGACGTTTTAGCCTATTACGCTCAAAAAGCCGACCTGCGGGCTGCTCCCTGGCAGAAAAAATTAACCGCAAAAGATCGGTTGCGCATCGGGTATATGGGGCGAGAATTTGAGCGTGGCTCCTGTATGCAGATATTACTGCCTTTTCTGGAAAATCATACAGGACGGGTAGAAGTACATATTTATGATGATTCGTGGAGCGAGATTCCCCGGCACCGTATCCGAGAGCTGGGCGACAAAGTCATCTGGCACAATACCAGTGAGGTGCCCAACCCGGAGCTCATTGAACAGATTCGTAAGGACAAAATTGACGTGCTGGTAGACGTTGCGGGCCCTACGTTTTTGATTCGTAACGAAGTGTTTTACTCTCGCTCGGCTCCGGTACAGGTGGGGGGCATGGGCTTTGTGTTTTCCAGTGCAAAGGCTCTGGACTATTGCCTGACAGACCCCGTTTTGACTCCGCCGGAGGTGGCCGCTTATTACCCGGAGCCCGTCAAATATCTGCCCACCATTTTCCAGTGGAAACTACCCAAAGAACACGAGCGTCAGCACCCGGATAATGAACAACTGGTGCTGGGAGCTTCTCACACCCTGAACAAGCTCAATGCTCCACTTTTGGCTATCTGGGCAGAACTGATTCGTCGCCTTCCCGGCGCCATTCTCTACATTAAAACCGGACGTTTTAGTGATCCGGCCACCCGGGATATGTACATAGCACTTTTTAAGCATCACGGCATCCCTGAAGCACAGCTGCGTTTAGAAGGTTATCTCAGCCAGCATGAACATTTGCCTTACTTTTACAATCAAATAGACATTGCGCTGGATTCGTTCCCGTATCAGGGAGCCATTACTACCTGTGATGCTTTGTTTATGGGAGTTCCCGTGGTATCCCTGCGCACACCGCAGTGGCAGGGCAGAGCCCTGGGAGCCACCATTCTGGATCATGTGGGCCTGAGCGAATGGGTGGCCAGGGATGTTGAAGACTATTACCACATTGTGCTCAAATTGGCCCGGGACAAGGCACGCCGTCGAGCCCTGCGCTTTTCTCTACGAGATACGCTAAAAAACAGCATCGTTTGCCAACCGGAGCGCTACACCCGGGTTCTGGAAGACGCCTACTTTGAAATGTACGAAGACACTCGCCGTGCACAAAACGATGCTTAAAGCGCTGTTTTCTCGCCTTGTGATGGCGTTTTTCTTTTTGTTTATGGGCGCAGGTATGCTTATCATTACGGCCATGGAGTTCGCTTTTCCCTTACTGGACACCCTGGCACAATGGATTTACGGCATGACCACTCCCCTGTCTCGTCAACCCACGGGCAGTGGTGACGCGGGCTTACATTACCTCATTCTGCTCTGGAACGGGTTGATGGCCCTGTGCATTGCACCAGTCTGGGCAGCTGCCGCAAAATTTCGTGCCCCGTCTTTACGCTCCTATCGAATTTTGCGTCTTCTCATGCGCTACTATCTGGCCCTGATTATGTGGGGCTACGGCTGTGCCAAGCTACTCAAAAGCCAGTTTCCTGAACCGTCTTTGCTAAAGCTCAGCCAACCGGTGGGTGATTTATCTCCCATGGGTTTGGCCTGGACATATATGGGGCAATCCTACCTCTACAATCTGTTTACCGGCGGTTTAGAATGTCTTGCCAGCGTCCTGCTCCTGTTTCCACACACCACCCTACTGGGCAGCCTGATTAATCTGGGCGTGATGAGCAACGTGCTCATGATGAACTTGTCCTACGATATTCCCGTCAAAATCAATAGCAGCATGTACGTGCTCATGAGCATCTGGTTGATCTGGCCCGCGCGCAAACGACTGCGGCAATTTTTTACGAATCAATCCCACGTCAGTGCTCCTCAGGAGCTTGAAATCTCTGAGCCCTGGCCACTGTACAAGCACCTGATAAAAAGCACCGTGCTCGTGCTTTTGTTCGGGGGCATCCTCTATGCCAGCAGCACCCGTTCTTCTCAGCACAATAAAAATGTGGCAGACATGGAAGGGGTTTACACGGTCATTCCCGCCACGGTGAAACAGCCTGCGGACATGCCCATCAACGTGATGAACTGGAAGCAACTCATTTTTTCAGCCCGGTATAATATGGGCTACTTGCGGGTTCACGTATCTTCAGAACCCCCAACATCTTCAGACCACGAAAAAAACTTCCGCATGCTGGAATTTAAGCGCGTGGACGGTAAAACCCTTGATGTTTTCTCTGAAGACCATAAACGTCTGTTTTTGACAGAACTTAGCTACAAGCACGAGCAACCCAGTGTATTTAAGGGCCGTCTATGCGAAATTCAGCAGGAAGACTATAGCTACGATAAACAGGAAAAAACCTATCTTTATGACAGAGAGAAGCTGTTTAATACCTGTAAAAACAAGCAGGGGCTGTATACCTTCACGTTTTCAGCCCAACGCAAACAAACCCGGGACTACTTGTTGCGCAACCGGGGCTTTCACCTGCTGAACGAATACCCTTTTAATCGCTAGCTCGTATTTGACACACCTAAACTTTACGTTTAATATCCTTGTGAGGTGTTTTATGCGAAATCTATTGTTTGCCGTTATAACTACAGGGAGTTTGTGCTCCGCTCTTCCCACCCACGCCCAAACTTCCGAAGCATGGTTAGAAAAAAATAAGGCACAATTGTCTCAGCCCGAAAGTCTAAAATCTTTAAGTCGTGAGCTCTTAGCAGAAAGCCTGCGGATATCTCCTGAACCGGCTAAGGACACAGAGGCTATTCTCAAAGCACTTTTAAAACATTACCCACAGCCTGAAGTCCAGGAAGCGCTTCAGCCCTGGCCCTGGTCTAAAGGCCCTATGATAGACATGGTTAAAACTTACCGGGCACTGACAAAACAAAAAGATCCGGCACAGGTGCAAAAGCTTCTGGATTTATGCTACCGCGAAAAGGTGCGCACCTGTCAGGCAGACATGCTTTATTTACAAGGAAATGACTCAGAGCGCTCTCACAGCGAACGCATTGCAAGTTTCGTGAAGGGCTCCCACATTGCCAGACGACTAAAACACCAACGCCTTTATCTTTTACATCAGGCGGGTCTGGGAGCTTATGAAGAAGACCTGTACGAAGACACCGAAGATTATACAAACCTCAAAACGGTCATCGCACAGGCCAAACAACAGCAGTTCAGCGAAGTAGAGGCCGTGGCCACCTTGAATTATGCCCGTTATCTCTGGGAAGACGCGGCAGACTATAAAGAACTGGACAACCTGCTGGAAACCGCGCGCGCTAATATCAAAAATCCTGAAATACAGATAGAACTACTCATGCTGCATGGGGACATTGCTTCAGATGAAGGCTTGAAAGCCAGAGCAAGAAGTCACTGGAATCACGCGCTGGCGCTTTTACCTCCGTCACAAAAAAAATTAAGAATTCTGCTGCTTCAAAAGCTTATGGACTCTTACTTCCATCGTTACCGTAACAGAACCGAGAGCCCGGAAAAGATGCTAAAGGCAAAAGTTTACGGCAAACAACTCCTTCATCTATTGCCAGAAGATAGCCCGAATTATTTCAAAACACGACTGAAATATATAGAAACTTTGTGGGTTACGGAAGATCCTCAGGCTAGATCCGAAATAAATCAAATTAAACGAGCCTTGTTAAGTCAACCAGCACAAACCCGTTGGCAAGAAAAAGTAGAGTTGGCCCGGATGCTTATGAAAACGGGCCAGCACAAAGAGAGTCAACACATAGTTTTAACTCTACTGGACAGCGCTGATCTCACCACTGTGCAGCGCGCCAAGATACTGCAGGAAAGTGAGACCATATTGAATTCAGAGGAAACCGCTCGCCGTGCCCTGAAACTGATGACAAAAGAACCTTTTGAAGTGCGTAAAACAGCGGTTTTTCTTCTAAACAAACTTAAACCTGTAGCACTTTTACCTGAATTAAAGGCCCTGCTTCACCACAAGGACCATCGCGTACGAAACAACGCAGTGCAGGTGGTGTGGTACACCGAAGGAAAACCTTCTATTCCAGACCTTTTGCCCCTGCTTCAAGACAGCAACGCTGGTGTACGCAGTAACGTATTGCAAGCCCTCATCAAAGCTAAACACGTGCTGCCCTATTCACAACTAGAAAAAGAGCTCCTATCCACAGAAAGCAAAAATCGAAGTCAGGCTGTACAGCTGTTGTTACAACAGCCAGAAGGAAAAAATAAAGTCATTTCTTTTGCTCTCATGACAGACCACCCACTTCAAGAAACGATGATTGCCCACCTTTTTCAACTCAAACTAGCAAAAGAAGATTTGAAACGCGCTCTTCCGCTCTTATTTTCAGAAAACAAACACATTAGGAAACAGACATATAACCTTTTGCGGTATAGGCATACAAACACACGTGCTCTTTGGGAACCTCTTGTGGAACTCGTAAAAAACACGCCCCATTACAGTGTTGAAGCACTGCAACTTTTACAAAGTTGGGAGGCACCACAAGCCACCCACCATCTAATAGAATGGTCAAAACAAAGTGAAAAAAACAAAATTAATTATGCTTACCTGTTTGCTTCATCTCCGATTGGAAATCCATCCCAGCAACACATGGTGTCTTTATTAAGTTCGGGAGAGCCTACCAAAGTAAGGGTTGCAGCAACTTTGGGGCTACTATCTTCAAGAAATAAGGAAGCATGGGAGCAGTTTAGCCTCTTTTTTCACGCCCCCGCGTTAGGACAGCTTCTTCCCTCACCCAGAAGATCTTACGGCCAGTCTTCCCTTCGAGTTCCCGATCCCCCCTGCTTGCCTATTTCAGCCTTTCAAATGGCACCTCATTGGTTGGGCTCTTCTCATAGCCATACTGCTTTACTCAATCAATGGTGGTGGAAAACACCCGTGCTGATTTGGAACGGAAAGACCTGCGCTGCACCTCAGACTTTTCCTCAGAATCAGCGTGCCTATTTCAAAAAACAATTACAGCCCTTTGCTAATCATCGCAAAATCCGTGTCAGAAAAAAAGTTCAACAGTATCTAAAAGCGCTCAACGAATAGCCCTGTTAGTAACGAAAAGGCCCGTCATCGGAAATGCTGTTTTGTTGCACAATGCGATTGTGTCCTTGCCGTCGGGCTTCGAGGAGTCCCTGCTGTGCCATTTTCAAAAAGTCCTTGAGATTGGGATTGTCATCAGGGTTTTGAATGGTGCAACCCATACTTACAGATACCACCGTATCCACTTCTGAGGTGGCGTGTTCAATGCGAGCTTCTCTGACCCGTTTAAGGGTTTTTTCGGCCAGGGTCATCAAGTCCAGCTGATTATCTTCGGTAATCATCACCGCAAACACGCTGCCGTCGTAGCGCAGCACAAAGGTATTTTCACTGTTTTTGGGCAGGAGTTTAACGATTTTTTTTAGCAGTTCATCTCCGGCTGCCCGCCCATAATGCAGATTGTACTCGTTAAAGAAATCAATACTTACCAGCATCATGGACAGCGCCTGTTTCTGCTGATACGTGCGATTCCACTGCACCCGCAAAATCTGATCAAAGGCCTGGGCATTGTAAACACCCGTCAATTCATCCTGATAGCTGCTTTTTTTGCGAGCGGCCGCTTCTGCTTGAAGCTCTTCTTTTTGGGCCATGAGCTCCCGGGTCAGCACCAGGAGTTCTTCTTCTCGCTCTTTGCGCTTGTCCATTTCCTGCTTGAGGCGCAGCGCTGATTTAACCCGCGTGATCAGCTCCAGAGGAGTGCTGGTTTTGACGATATAATCCATGGCTCCGGCTTCAAAGGCTTCTTTTAAGGTTTCTGGATTATTGGCCGCGGTGAGCATAAGAATGGGAATATCGTGACAAATGGGAATCTGACGCATCTGACGACAGCCCTCAATCCCATCGGTGCCCGGCATATTGATATCCATTAAAACAAGATCAATACTTTCCCCTTTGCCCAGGGTTTCGGCAATGTACATTAGCAATTCAGGCACGGAACCCACTCCCTTGAGGGCCCTGGGCTCAAGTTGACGTAAAATCATCTGGGTTAAATCACGGCGGTCGGCTTCGTCATCCACCACCACAATATGCGGGGTACTCGGCATGGTTCTTTTCCTTTTACAGCGGTACTTTCATATGCAAACTTTGATGTTCAGATTAACAGGCCACGCACAAAACCACAATCAATCTTGCTACAATTTAAAAAAACACCATAAAAGGGACCTTTTAATGAACGAACTCTTACTCAAAACCTATGAAGTATCTGTGGCCAATCATCCCGTGTTGCTCAAAGAAACGCTGATTTGCGCCAAGCTCATGAAAAAAATGGACAACTGGAAAGCCCTGAGCGAAAAAGTGGTGGAAGAAAATCTGTTAGAAGCCCGTAGTGCAAACACGGCCAATACCTACCTGCGAGCCATTCGCTTTCGTCTGGAGAGCGTCCCTGAAGAACTCTTAACATTGATGGCCGGCCGTCATCAAAAAACCGCACGACTGGCGTTACTTTATGTGTTACTCAATAAAAACCGGCTATTGCGTGAAATGATGGAAGAAGTGATTCGTGACGCCATGCTCGCCGGTGAAGATCAGGTGGAGCGGGCTAAAATTGAGGCTTTCTTTGATCAAAAACGCTCTACAGACAACGTGCTGAAGGGCTGGTCCGATACCACCTGGCGTAAATTCTGGCAAAACACCCTGAAAATGGCCACAGAAACGGGCGTGTTGGACCTGACGGAAGATAACGATATCAAACTGGTACAGGAAGCCGTCCCCAAGAAGTTGGCTGCTTACTTAGAAGATGAAGACGAAGAAGTCATGCTGCACATTATGCTGGATCCCAATTATTAAATGTCCCGGCTGAGCTGGGTCGGCCATTTCCCGTCTGTTTCAGCACAGCTTCACATTGCGCACCTTCCTGTAAAACCCCTTGCGGATTATGCGTCGCCATCGGGGGAGACCGATTCCCCCGGCGTGGAATATACTGCCCCGGGGGATGTCTCCCCGAACGCTCTGGCCGTTATTCCCTGTCCCGCCCTGAAAAGCTGGGGCATTGCCAAAATAGAGCACGCTTATGCAGAAGATCCGGTGCTGCGGGTAGACGTTAGTCGTACTGACGGAACAAGCAGTCAAGCATCGCGCTTTGAACATCTTGAAGCAAAACCGGGAACAGCTGACGGAACATTACCGGCGCTCTTATACCAGATTCGGCGGAACTACCGTACGGACTGCTGGCTTTACTGGGGCGAAACAGAGAGCGAATACCTGCCGCTGGCTGTATTTTCACAGGCTGAACAGCTCACTCCTTTTTTTGACATTGCCTTTGGCCAACCTTATACTCCCCTGGCAGCAGATCTCATGGAGGCAGCAGGGATAGAATGGGCACTGCGTCAGCTGCCTGACAAGCATCCGCTCTTGCAGCACGAAGAACAGCCCCGCCCGCTGGTGATGTGGGGAGGAATCCCCCATCTAAACATCACGGTGACCCGAGATTTGCTACCGGGTACACCGGGTGCAGAGCAGCGGCATTTTAACCCCCTGGATTATTACCGCTGGTATACCTTGCGTCGCCACCTTAAACACACCACCCGTTCGGTGTGGGAAACCTTCTTGATTCCTCACCAACAGCTGTCGGGAGATGTCAGCCAGTGGCAGGAAATTTACTTTCGCTTCCTACCTGCTTATGCAAAGCTCAGCGCATTGATCTGGGCCTATGGTCACTCTCTGATGTCTCAGGGATTACTCTCTCCCGGCTTTTTGCGCAGCGTGACCCACATGGGGCGTATGGCTCCAGAACTGTCTCAGCTGAGAGAGGTGGCCCAGGCGTTGATGGTACAGCAAAAAGAACCGGGATTACAGTGGGCCAAACGCAGCGGATTTCGCCACCGCTGGCAGATGTTTTTAAACGACTACGGATTTCTGGGCGCGCTGGATCTTGCCCAACCGCGGATTATGGAATCTCAGGAAGCCTGGTTTAGCGCCATTGCCAGTCCCTGGCATCCCGGTTTACCTCAGGATACCCCCACCCTGAAAGAGCGCCTGACGTCTCCCGTCTGGCAGGATTTTCAGCGTTTATACGCTTTGCGAGATCTCCTCTTCAGCGACACGCTGTGGGCGTTGTATCAGGTGAAGCAGCGTATTCTAAAAAAACTGCCCGACTGGGTCAATACAGGACGCTTAGAAAAAACCGAAGATTTCTGGCATCTGAACCAGGAAGAGGTCTCAAAGCGAGATCAAACGGGCACAACGGAATTCAGCCCGGGTCACCTCATTTTGCAAGATCTCCTCACGACAACGAAAGCTGAGGCGGTGAGCAACACAGAACTTACGGGCACAGGGCTAAATAACGGTATGGCTCAGGGCCGAATCTGGCGCCCGAACAACGTGGCCACGCCGCTGCCCGAAGGCTTTTTCCCCGGAGATACAATTCTGTGTTTACCCGTTTTTGACTTCACGCACCTGCCATTGCTTCAACAGGTGAGCGGTGTTTTACTCGCGCAGGGACATGCCCTGAGCCACAGTAGCCATTTACTCAGAGAATGGAACCGACCCGCCATCGTCAACGTTAAAGGACTTGAGCAATTGAAACAGGGTGATGAGGTGCGCATAGACAGCGCTACAGGCACAGTGTATCGTCTTGAAGCATCAGCCAGCGAAGTCGATTCGTAATTCTCCTTCGCTAAAGCGAGCGCCCACCGGTTCTAGCGGAGCCAAAGTAGCAGGTAGAATAATAGATCGCCTGACGTTGTTGACCGTCAGAATCAGCTCGTCACCTTTTTTACGCAAATCAAAGCGTTCCATTTCAAACTTGGGAAAGCGACGGCTCAGGGTGTAACCCGCTTCTGTTTTGGTAATGCCCTGGATCTGGTCCTGAAAAAGAATACCCGCAGGATCCTCAGGAAAAGCTTGCGCCCCGAGCGCTTTGAGCGACTCCACGCCCACAATTTCTCCGGCAAACAGAGGCAGTTCACGCAAAGGGATCGGATGAAAAGAAGCACTGGCCTGGGCAATATACGTGCTTTGTAAATTCTTTTTTTGCTCTAAAAAGACGGAACCTTCGGCATTTTTAACCACCCGGTTTAAAATGACCTGATCCACATTGTAGCCAAACAGCGAGAAATAGGTGAAAGAGCGCAGGGCCTCTTTGTACACCATTTTTTCAGGCGTCATCACAATACGAATGGAAGTTTGCTCAGGATCTTGCAGGCGCTTTTGCACGCGAGACACCCCTGAGAACAACGTTCCCATGGCTTTGCTGATGGCCTGAGTGGGCAAATTCAGAGCGGTTTTTACCACCGGCTGCAAAATCCCCATATTTTCAATGGACACCTTGAACAGATGCTCCAGATACCAGTCAATCACATCGGGCATGCTGATCAAACGTATGGTTTCACCGGTGGGGGCACAATCGAGAATGATCACGTCGTAATCTCCCGATTCCGCTTTTTCGTCCACGTGTAATAGAGCGCAAACTTCTTCCATACCGGGCATCACGGCCAGTTCATCGGCCACCACATGATCAAATCCCCGGGTCACCAGTAGCGCACTCAGAGAGGTTTGCAGCTCACCCCAGTATTTTTGAATGTCTTTAAGAACGTTCACTTCCTGAGCCCAGAGGTTGGGAGCCACTTCTGTGGGTTCGGAGGTCAGCTGGGTATCAAAAGAGTCTGCCAGAGAATGGGCGGGGTCCGTGCTAATGACCAGGGTACGATGACCGTGAGCCGCACTTTGGAGGGCTGTCGCCGCGGAAAGGGTGGTTTTACCCACACCGCCTTTGCCCGTGTACAAAAGAATACGCATACGTTGTTAAGCCTTTACATTTTGTGCCCACTGGAGCACATCCTCTTCTAAATAAATTTGGTCTAGCAGATCCTGAACCCAGCCTTCATCTTGAAGCTGTTGTAACACGCGCCAGGACATGACTTGCACCACAGCGTGTTCACTCCAGATTTTTTCTTGCAGACCGTACCAGTGTTGAGGGTTCAGAGTTTTGGGATTGCGGATTTGCCCCTGACACACATCACACACAAAAAGTGTGGTTTCAATGGATGGAACATCTGGTAAAGGAGGCACCTCTAAAGCACGTAGTGAAGTGTTCTCGCCACAGAGCTCACAACAGGACTTACTGCGACGGGCGAGTTCTTTGCCCAGTTTTTGCAGGGATTCCTGACGTGCTTTGTGTTTTGCATAAGAATGAGACATCTACAGCCACCTTCAGATGTTTTATCTCAGTATACTTCGGATTCAAGCTGCGGAAAGCAAAGCCGTTTCTGAAACCGATTCAAGAACGGATAAAAAGAGTTCAGAGGTGTCTTCTTCGGAATATTTCCAGCGCAAGTTGGCATAAATGACACAGGCTTCTCGTGAGCACTGGTGCACACGATTCAGAGCTGCTAACCAGCTTATTTTAGAGGGATTCTTAACAAAAATGCCGCAGGAGTCGGGCACAATTTCTCTGACACAGTAAACGTCAGAAGCCACTACCGGAACCCCAAGAGCAAGCGCTTCACGAATATACCCCCCGGTGGGACATTCGCTCGTAAAAATGAGAGCCCGGGCCTGACCCAGTAAATAACGTAAATCCGTTTTATCAAGCTGTCCGGTATAGTGGGCATAAGGGTCCAAAAGCGGTGCTATATGACGATTAAAGTACGGTTTGTCTTTTATATTTCCCGCGATGAATAATTTTTTTCTCAGGGCTTTCACTGCAGAAATAACAGTTTCCAACTGGCTATCCCGGGTAATGTCTTCAGCCCAGACAAAATAGTCTCTCACCGGATGTTTGAGAGGCTGCCAAAAGTTACCGTCAATTTGCCGGGGTAAAAGAAAAATGGGGGACAGGTAGTCTTGCCAGCACTTTTTCAGATGCTGTGATGTGGCAAGACCTCGCACTTGCAAAGGCTCAGCGGTAGAAAGAGCACAAATTAAATCCGGAGTCGGCAAATGATTGAGCAACAAAAGCACGGGGATATCTGCTGAGAGCGCCTTGAGCAAGGGCAAATGGTGATCACTGTTAACGATTGCCAAATCAAAATTTTTCAGTGTCGCACCCGATAATAAATGCTCGTAAGCAATAGTTTTGTTTGCTTTGAGAGCATCTCCTTTTATGAGGGGGGTATAAGCGTGAAGTGAGTGCCCTGCAGCTACAAAAGATTCCGCAAAAAGGCGTAAATTACCCGGAATACGGTAGGAAAGCTCGGTGCTATCAAAAGAATCATCGCTTAACCAACCAATACGCAAAGACTTTTTCATACTCCACCCTCTATATTCACATATTCCACAAAAAATTTACATATGTAACACACTAAAGCAAAAGCGAAGAAAATTCAACGCCCACTTTATTAAAGAAGTATTAAATTACGCAAAAGGGTTCACCCCTTTACAGGTATATCTTGCGTAAAGTGGAGAGAGTGGAGGTCCTATGCAGTACGTCGGTTGGATCAGTTCAGGTATTTTGAGTATTACGATTGCTTATCAGGTGTATACCCAGTGGAAATCAGAAAAAAGCGAAGGGGTTTCCACAGAACTTTTTATAGGTCAATTTGCGGCAAATTCTGGATTTATAGCGTACAGTTATTCCATCGAAAACTGGGTATTTGTGTTCACGAATAGCTTACTGGTGATCACTAACGTTCTCGGTTTTTTTATTACCCTGAAGCACAAACGCAGCACCTAAATTTCAATTACAAAAGCTGCGTAAGTAGTTTTCAATATGACTTTCCAGAGAACCATAAACCATTACGGCCAGCACCTTTTGCTGGTCTTCAAGAGATAATGCCGCCAGTTCTGGAAAATTAAGACTTGAAGGTGTGTATGTTTTTCCCGACCCGTATTGATGCAAATAATTAGATTCCAGACTGTGCTTACGTTTGCTCAGTTTGTCATCACTCTGACAGTTTTTTTGAATGGTTTCTACCACGGCCCTCAGCTTTTTATTCAGAGGGCTGCGTTTGGGTAAGGAGGACATGAGCTGTGTGCGCAGACGATCCAGAATAACCACCTCTGAGTAAAGAATATCCGGGGTGATGTTTCGTCTCGTGGATTTTGAAAAGACGTTTTTTTCCACGAGCCTCTCCTGAGAATCCGTGAGTGCAATATAGAACTTTCTGATGTTCTTCATAACCTTCCTCACTTGCTACATTTTCTTAATATAATTCTATTTTACAACAAAACACACACTTTATTGTTAAATTAGACACAAAAAAAGTGAGGTGCTCGTCACACACCTCACTCAAAAACGAAGGATTGCTCAGTTTTTATCCTGCCAGAGCCCAATCACGTTTTGTTCTGTATCCTGACAGATAGCGATGTAACCTGAGTCCATCATTTCTGTTTTTTGCATCAGCACCTTTCCCCCTTTTTCCTGAATCTGTTGCAGCGTGGTTTCCATGTTTTTAACATTCAGGTAATTACAGGGCACGTGTTCAGGCTTGCTGCGCAAGTACATACCGCCGGGCAAGCCCTTTTCACCAGAGGTGTTGTGAGTATGAATAAACACATACTCCATGCCATCCTCCATCGTATGGGATTTAAACTCCCATCCAAAAACTTCGCTATAAAATTTCTGCGCCCGATCCAGATTGTCCACGGGAAATTCGAAGTAGTCTACGGTGCTCATATTGGCCATCCTTTAAAAAGTGTATTTTATTGTATGCAATTAGTATACAAAGGAATACACCTGATGTCAATTCGGGTTGGCGACGTTCAGGACCAGTGGGTTTGTTGATACCAGCGAATAAAATGATTCATGGCCTCATCCACCGACACCGTAGGCTGATAATCCAACAGACGTTTGGCTCTGGAAATATCCAGGGTCTGAGAACGACTCATCATAATCACCGAGTAACGCACCAGGGTCGGCTCAGGGTAACCGGGCTGACGTCGGGCCTTCCACTCTAAGGCTGCAGCCGCTGCATAGGCCACCGCAAAAGGAACGTGTCGTGTGTTCAGCTGCAGCCCCATTTTCTTAAACGCCACCTCAAGAGTCTGCCAGAGATTCACCGGATCACCGTTACTGATGTTGTACGCTTTGTTCAGCGCCGGGCTACCGGTAGGTAAAAGCAGCGCTTTTTCAATGGCCTGACATACGTTTTCCACCGGGGTCAAATCCACCACGTTCTGGCCGTCACCAATGATTTTTAAACGCCCGGCATGATGGGCCGTCAGCAAGCGGGGCATAATAACCGTATCACCCCGACCTATCAAAGCCCGGGGACGAATCATTACCGTTTCCAGACCCTGCTCAGCTCCCGCGATAACCCGCTGTTCAGCGGCGTATTTGGTCTGAGCATAGGCGTTAATAAAGGAGGGGGGCAGAGGATCACTTTCTTTGATATTCAGGCAATGGGCATTGCGCACATAAATGCTGGGAGTGGAAATATGTACAAAGCGGTGTACGTTTTGCTGTAAAGCGGCAGCGACCGTCTGCGCAGTGCCATCCACGTTGATGCGATAAAAGTCTGCATAGCGCCCCCAGGGGGAAGAAAGTCCGGCGGTGTGCACAATGGCATCCTGCCCCCTCGCCAGCCCGTTCAAATGCTCCTGATCGTTAATGGATCCAGGCACAAAATGCGTACCCAGAAAAGTCAGTTTTTCTCCCATGACCGGATTGCGTCCGGTGGTGGTGAGGGTATGTCCTTTTTCGATCAGGTATTCACTCAGACGATATCCCAGAAAGCCAGTGGCCCCGGTAATGAGTATTTTCATAAAAATCTCCGTTTCATTCTACGTATTTGTGCCAACCCAGCGCCCGTAACACAGAGGTAAAGGAATCATCGGGCGGGCAATGCAATGTCAGAGTTTGACGCCGAAAGGGATGATAAAACCGCAATGTTACAGCCGTCAGCAACAGCCGTTCGCAGTGAAAGTGCACTTTAAAAATGTCGTTATGCTCTTTTTTGCCGTATTTGGGATCTCCCACAATGGGATGAGAAATATGTTTCATATGATAGCGCAGTTGATGTCTACGGCCGGTACGGGGCTGAAGCTCTACCAGAGCATAGCGACTGGTGGGGTATTTACCGTTGGCGATGGGCAACTCACATTGAGCCAGGGTGGACAGGTCAGTCATGCCCTGCGGTGTTTTTGGGTTTTTAGTACGCTTATCCTGCCGAGCTTTGACGGGGTAATCAATGTGCAGGGTCTCCGGCGGATGCCCCCGGACAACGGCAAGATAACTTTTTTGCAGGGTGTGTTCAGCAAATTGCCGGGACACGGCAGCCGCAGCCTCACGATCCAGAGCAAACAAAAGCAGGCCAGAAGTGGGTTTATCCAGACGGTGTAGGGGAAAGACGGGCTGGCCGATCTGATCCCGCAGCATTTGCAACGCAAACCGGGTTTCAGAAGCGTCCATGGTGGAACGATGCACCAGCAGGCCCGCAGGCTTGTGAATGGCGATATAGCGTTCGTCCTGGTACACAATTTTAAGCTCCATGAGGGAATGATACGCTAAAATAGAGTTTATGAATAAAATTGTAATTGTCGATGACGAACCCGATATTCATACAGTCAGTGAGATGGTGCTCCGGAAGCTGCGCTTTCGCGAAGAGCCAGTGCAGATGTTTTTTCTGCCCGACGGCAAAAGTCTGCTGGAACATATGCGAGAACATCCCGATACTGCCGTCATACTGCTGGATGTGGTGATGGAAGACGAAGAAGCAGGTTTACGGGCCGTCAAACACATACGAGAAGACCTGCTGAACACGGTGGTACGTATTCTATTGCGCACCGGACAACCCGGTCGGGCGCCTGAAAAAGAAATCATCGAGAATTATGATATTGATGGTTACCTGGCCAAAGCGGAGCTTACCCACACCCGTTTGTTTTCTACCGTACGCACCGCCCTCAAAAATTTCTATGAATTGCTCAGTTTGCAACAGCATCGTGATATGTTCTGGCAGGTGAGTCAGCTGATGATTAAAATGACGGAGAGCAAAAACCTTCAGGAGTGTTTAGAAAGCTGCGTCCAGAGCACAACCCTCCTGATGTCCTGCCCTTTTAGCGCTCTGTATTTGCAAAGTCACGAGGTTGCTGAAGGCGTCCCTCCGTACCTTCAAATTGTAAGTGACGCTGACGCCGTTAATTTACCTGAGCACGACGCCGTTATGAAGGCCCTGAATCCCGAGGTTTTAGCCGCATCTACCTGGGACAACCTCTCTCCCTGGCATCAGGGCCAGAGGTTACGTTTTCGAGCCCCTCGCACCGCAAGAGAAGGACTTTTGTATTTACCCCGGCAACCGCTATCTACTCTGGAGCAACAGGTACTTCAACTGCTCGTGAGCCAGACCAGCTTTGCCATTGATATGTTCACCCACTCCCGATGAACATTCTCATCCTGGGCGGCAGCCGCTTTATTGGTCGTCATCTTACCCTTCAGGCCCTCGCGGCAGGTCACAAGGTCATGCTTTTTAACCGAGGTAAGTCCTGGCCAGAAGCTCCGGTGCGCCAACTCCACGGGGATTTGAGCGAGCTCAAAACCTTTGCTCAGGCATTTAAAGATTTTCAGCCAGATGCCGTGATTCACTGCATTTGCAGCACGCCAGAGCAGGCCAGAGATTTTGTAGACACCTTCAAGCCCATGCTCTGCCAAAAGGTGGTGCTGTCCTCCATGGACTGTTATGCGGCCTTTCAGCATCTGGTGCGCGGCGAGCCGGTGAATAGCTGGCCCGTAACGGAAGATTCTCCCACGGCTTCAGAGGCTTTTTACTGGCGTGAAACAGAAAAAGACAGCGACACCCCGCTGCATCCCGTGGATTATGACAAAAATCAGGTGACGGATCTTGTACTATCAGGCTTGAACGACGTCACCGTGTATCGCCTGCCCATGGTTTACGGTCCCCATGACCGTCAGTATGCCTTTCGCCATGGACCCGTTATTCAGCATCTTTTACACCAGCAGCCCCTGTATTTAAGTGAAGGGGAACAGCTCAAAATCTGGACTTTCGGCTACGTGGAAAACATCGCCGCGGCTATTTTACACGGCCTGAAATTCAGTCAACAGAAGCCGCGTCCCCGAAACATTTACAATCTGGGAGAATTACAGGTCAGACCCTGGAAACAGTGGATTCAAACCTTTTATGATCAGGCGGGCCTCACGCCGGATATCCGCACGCTGCCGCGAGACTGGCAGTCGGAAAGTGCGACGGTAGATCACTTTATTGCGGACAGTCGCGCCTTTGTCAGAGACACGGGGTTTGTGCCCCCTGTAGATTTTGAAACCGCGGTCAAGCGCACCCTGGACTATGCCAGAGATCACCAGGATCAGTTGGGACCGCTGCCAGATTTTGACTTGCAGGCCGGAACATGGGACAATTATTTACGGACTTTAAATACGTGCCGTGATTGAATTTCCACCCGGTTTTGGGTTAAAATAGAATTAAACAATGATTAATATGGAGGTGCGCAACATAATGAAAGCATATAATATCGGACTCGCGCTGGCTGTGGGACTGAGTTTGACCGCCTGTAGCCGTGTTCCCGGCACCTTCTCTACCAGCGATGTGGACTCTGCACCAGCGGCATCCTCCCGCTCTGTAGATGAGCAGGAATTGTTTGACTTTAACCGTCTCAGTCAAATTGAGGCCAAAATTGACGAAAGCCTTGCTCGTCTTGAAGCCGCCTTCGACCCGAATGCTCCGGAAGCCAATTTGGATCGTCTGGTGCAGGAAAACGAGGAGATCAATACGGTAGCCAATAACGGTTTTGTGTCGGGCCAGCAAATCGTAGAACACAAGTTTAATGAGAAAAACCGCGCTCTGATCAATGATGAGTTGACGGGTAATCTGGAAAACACCACCGTCGAAGATCTCAACACCGACAGCATCAACAGCAATATTCTGCGTCAAAAAGTAACCGTCAATCAGTTGCTCGATGTGGAAGCTGCCAGCTTTGCCAGCGGTTCTGAAAACGAAGTCAGTGCAGATATACCTACTGTGGAAGACACCGTGGAGTCTACAGAACGCACATCTGAACCCGATCCCATGGATTCCACCCCGGAGCCCGACGTGGAGCAGCCTGACGAAGGCACCCGCGAAAGCCTCTAATGCCGTTTATTCTTGCTTCTGGCTCCCCGCGACGCCAGGAGCTTTTGCAACAGGTCATTCCTGAATTTAAAATTCACGTCAGCGATATTACCGAACAACGCAACCTGGCTCTGCCCTCACTGGGAGAGCAAATCGCCGATCTGGCTTACCAAAAAGCGGCGGCGGTAGCGTCTCATTACGCCGGGCAGTCTGACGTGTGGATCTTAGGATCAGACACCATGGTATGTCGCGACCAGGACGCCCTCGGTAAACCCAAAGATCCTGAAGACGCCGTTCAGATGCTTACCAGCTTGAGCAATCGCAGCCACGAAGTGATGACCGGTCTGGCGCTGATTCGCTGTACGGAAACACCCGAAGTTCATCTCGCGCACGGGGTTAGCCAGGTGCATATGCGCCCGATTTCAGCACAAGAAATTAAAGATTATGTGGCCAGTGGCGATCCCATGGATAAAGCGGGTTCTTACGCCATTCAGGGTGAAGCAGGTGCCTTTATTACCCATATTGAAGGGGAATACGAAAATATTGTGGGGCTTCCGCTGCAAACCTTGCGCGAACTTTTGCAGCAGGCCCATTATCCTGATACGGTTATCCCGGCACGCGTATAGCCGCCTAATTTTGCAGACAGTCCCGCGCCTGCATATGTAAATTGTCCATGGTGTTTTGTAAGCCTCCGGGCAGTACGGGCGGATCGGGCAATTGATCTAAGCCCTGTAAGCGATCTGTAGCCAGCGGATGACGGACGGTAAACGTGGACTCTCCCGGTGGTGAATCACTCTGAATATAGCGGCTCCACACTTTCACCAGAGATTTCAGGTGTCCCTGATGGGAAGACTCAAGATGGCTTAGATGCTGTAGCGCCCACTGATCGGCAGCAGCCTCCTGACCCCGACTATAGTTTACCCACAGGGGAGCATTCATTAAAAACTGAGAATCAGCGTTCCCCTGCCAGAGTCGTTTAAAAATACTGTTGCCCTGCTCATAAATACGTGCTTCCAGACGATGATTGGCCTGTAAATGCCCTTCCTGATGCGCCATAAGGCCGAGCAAACCTGACATATTCAGATCTCGCAAAAAACCTGCGGACACGCAAAAGGTGCCCTCTGACAGCATCAGCGTGCGGGGCTGTAGCGTTCCCAGAATACACATCCGCTGAATCTTCTGCGACCCCGTTAGCTCCTGATAATAGCTAAGCGTCTCATTCAGGGGTGCTTTCCAGGCGGGTGATGTGCAGCGCCGTTCTTTTTGCAGGGCCTGTACATGTTTTTCTCCCAGCGCCTGCTGAATTTCAGGAGATGTGGCCTTAAGCTGCTGTTGGCGGAGCTGAATTTGTCCCCAGAACACGGCGCCAATGGTACCCCCAATACCCACAATAGCGAGCAGCAAATACACCACCAGGCGACTGCCGTTGCCCTGATGCTCTTGCAAAAGTGCTTCTGCCTGCGGACGCTGAGCGGGCGTGAGGTGGGGAAACAGGGCATTTAACACCTGCCAGTGGGATGTTTGCAAATGTTGCTCCTGAGACGTCAAAACAAGTTCTCTCCCCTGAGCCGACAGCGTCAGTTCTTTGACAGGCCAGCGTTGAGACTCCTGAAAATGCAGCGTGTTGCCAATCAGCTCCACCTGCACGGATTGGCCTTGCCATTGGGCCTGGAATTTACGCAAACTCAAACTCCTTTACCAAACTCCTTTAAAGGTTTCGAGGTATTCTAACGTCAAACCACTGCTTGCGTATAGCATCCTTTGGTACACTTAGGGCTATGAGCTTATCTCCTGAAAACAATTTTGAGCGCCTGAAAGCCTCTCTGGTGTCTCTGGTATCTCACGAATTACGCACGCCCCTCACGTATATTTCTGCCTCGCTGGAAATGCTTGAAATTGCCCACGAGAACCCGGAAATGCAGGATCAAACCCCCAAGTTTCTGAGCATTATTGATCAGGGCGTTCAGCAGCTTAACACCATGATTGATGAACTGCTCACCTTTAGCGAACTGGAATCCAATCCCCAGCAGCACAGTGGTCGCCGCATCGCCCGGGAAACCGACGTCAAAGAACTGGTGCTGAGCGTGGTGAACATTCTCAAAGGCACTTACCAGGCTCGGCAACAGGTGTTTGAAATTTCCATTCAGGAAGAACTGCCCACGGTAGAAGTAGATCCCAGTAAACTGTCTGAGATTGTGCTGCAATTGCTCAGCAACGCCATCAAATTTACGCCCGAAAAAGGTCACGTGCGCATTCTGGTGATGGAACAAAATGAGATGCTCCATCTGCTCATTTCTGATACAGGTCCCGGAATCCCCGAAGATGTGCAGGCCCAGATTTTTGACCCCTTTTACCAGAAAGAGCATTATTTGATTCGTGAAAAAGGGGGCTTAGGACTGGGACTCACCGTGGTGCAACGACTCTGTAATGCCCTGGGAGCGCGGCTGGAAATGAGCACCGAGGTCACCGGCTACTCGGGTACCAATTTCAGCGTCTGGCTGCCCCTGAAAAAGGACGAAGAACCCCGGGAAGACTTTCAGGCCATTCTGGATCAGATGCAGGATGCCAATGCCCAGAAAGATCAGGAGTTGACCCGCCTGAAATCTCAGCTCCTCACCTATACCCGCGATTTGTACCAGGCGTATCGCACCAACGAAAAAAAGCAGAGCGAACTGGACAGCATTTATGTAGACGTGATGGGCGGTTTTGCGGCGGCCATGCAGGTGCGGGACCCCTTTATGCGTGGCCGAGCCCAACGAATGGCCACTTATGCAGAAGCCTTTGCAGAAGGCCTGGGATTTGACGCCCATAAAGCACAAATTTTAGAACAGGCCTGCTTGCTCTGTGACATTGGTTATCTGGGCATTTCTGACGAGGTGCTGCAAAAAGCGGAAACCCAGAAACTTTCCGAAGGGGAACGGGCCCACATTCAAACCCATCCGCAGATTGCCGCCAATATGCTCTTAGAAATCAAAGCCTTTGCTCCGGTGGTGCCCGTGATTTTGCACCATCACGAAAACTGGGACGGCAGTGGTTATCCGGGAGGCCTGAGCCAAGAAGAAATACCTTATCTGAGCCGTGTGGTACGTATTGTAGACGCCTTTGACGCCATGCTCAGCGACCGGGCCTACCGCCGCCGTTTTGAGCCAGAATACGCCGTCAAAGAAATCCAGCGGCACGCGGGGTCCCAATTTGATCCAGAACTTGTTAAACTGTTTACAGAACTCTGGGAAGCTGAAAAAATCAGGGTTGTACCCTCAGCCAACTCAGAAGATATCAACGCGCTTAGCGATACAGGGGAATAACTATGCTAAAACGAGTGGCCGCACAAATCGCCGAATCGCGCGAGGCACAAAACCTGAGTTTGGAAACCCTGGCCATTAAATCAGGCATTGGTCATGCGGAGCTGGAAGCCATTGAAGGCGGAGACGTGAACGTGCTGTATGACTGGCCCATGTCTAAAATTCAGCGCTTAGCAGAAGCCCTGGACTTGCCCTTTTCTCGCCTGCTGGGGGAAACCATTCTCGACTACGACGAATGGGCACTGATCTGGTCGGCTCTGATTGAGTATTCCGCCAATCAGCCGGGCCTCACCATGAAGACGGATATGAAAGCCCTGATTCAAAAGGTCAGATCTTTTATTCCCAACCAACAAATTCAGGAACTTGATGCCTAAAATCCAGCCCTTTCGCGCCAGCTATTACGCTGACTCCTACGCCCTCGCAGATGTGGTAGTCTCCCCGGATAATTTTCGCGCCACGGACTCTCAACATCCTCAGGGATTTTATCTTCTGGATTTTTCTCAGGATCATGCCGCCGTCAAAGAACGCCTTCACCAATGGTGTGAAGCGGGTTATTTTGAACAGGATGATGCGCCCTGTTATTACGTGGACGTACAGAACTTTTTTTATGCGGGACGTGCCTATACCCGTCGGGATGTGTTTGCCAGCGTGGACGTGCTGAGCGCAGACATTTTGCCCCATGAAGACACCCTGCCCGCGGTGGTGCAGGAACGTTACGGTTTGCTCGAAACCACCGAAACCCATTTTAGCCCCCTGTTTTTACTGTACAGCGATCCGAATTTGCGTCTGCAGACCCTGCTGGAGCAATATCACGATGCAGAGCCCTTTCTGGCCTTTACTCAGGCGGGCATTAAACATCAGGTGTTCCGCATTCAGCCGGATCATCACCCGGATATTGAAGCCATTTTATCTCAGCAGCGCTTTTACGTGGCCGACGGCCACCATCGCTATGCAGCGGCCCGCGCTTATGCCAGCCGCACAGGAAAAGGCCGTCATACGCTGGCTTACTTTAGCGCCTTTGAGTCAGAAGGATTGCGGGTGTTGCCCTATCATCGTCATATTCTGCCGGGGTTTAAATTCCCCCCCTGGAATACCTACCTGGCAGCCCTGGACATCCATTTTGAGCTGACCCCTCTTCCCGACACCCACCTGAGCACCCTGCAAACGGCCCTTTCAGCCCCTGAACGCTGCTGGGTTATGCAAAAGCAAAACAGGGCCTGGACCCTGCGGCCGCGTCACGCTTCACAGCAAGAAGGACTGGCCCTGGACGTGCTACACAAGGAGGTGCTAGAACAACTGGCAGGCTTTGATGCCGCCACCACGCGCCGGGGAAAATGCATTCGTTTTTCCACAGACATGGCCGCTTTACAGTATGCTTTATTAACGGAAGGGGGCGTGGCCTTTTATGTACAGCCCACGCCGCTGAACGAACTCTGTGCCCGGGCGCAGGCACACCAGATGATGCCGCCCAAATCAACATATTTTTATCCGAAGGTACCCAGTGGAATTCTCTTTAACCGCTTTTCAACAGCTGTCTGAACAACTCAGCCCCCATCAGGTGGACACCGTGGCCGTCCTCAAACGCTTTGAGGCCTTTTACGAAGTGCTTCTTGAGGCCAATCGCACCATGAATCTGACCCGCATTACCGATAAAGATGCTTTTGCTTATAAGCATCTCTGGGACAGCATGACGCTGCTGCCCTACTTGCCCCCTTTGCCCGCAAACGATGCGTCCGATTCCTCTCCCAAACTGCTGGATGTGGGAACCGGCGGCGGAATTCCTGGGCTACCCCTCTGGCTGGCTCGCCCGGACTTGAAAGTGTCGCTGCTGGATTCAGTAAATAAGAAGCTTAAAGCCATTACCCTGATGAGTCAGAAACTCCAGACCCGGTTTCCTGAACTGGAGGCGTTGCCAGAAGTACTGCACATGCGTGCAGAAGTGGCCGGACAACATAAAGATCACCGGGAGCAGTATGACATGGTGGTGTCCCGGGCCGTGGCCAGTTTGCCCGTGCTGTTGGAATACTGTCTGCCGCTGGTGGCCCGTAAGGGACTTTTTATTGCCATGAAAGGCCCCAATTACACCGAGGAAATGGAGCATATCCAGCAGGTGGCGGGCATCATGGGAGGACGCATGCGTGACCCGGTCACCTTAAAAACCCCCGACGGTCAACAGCGGGTGCTGCTGATTTTTGAAAAACGCAGCCTGACCCCCAAAACCCTGCCCCGCGGTGCCGGTGAAGCCAAAAAAAAGCCGCTCAACGCTTTTGTGGAGTAATTTAAATGAACTTTGAAGATTTTCGTGCCGCTGAACAAGAGATTTTAGACTGGATGCTCGCCAACCCCCGTAAGGTGGTGCAGCACCGTCAGGACTTTATGCAGCAATTGATCAAACGTCGCTGTTCTCTGGGAGAAGGCAATATTCTGCCCGTGACCCTGGCCCCCATGTTTCTCAAACAGAGTTCTATGGAGCGCATTGCCACAGCCGCCGAAGATCTCGACAAGATTCTGGACAAAGCCATTCATTTGTACTTCAAAGAACAAACCGTGCGGGACTATTTCCCCTATCCTGAAATCCCCAAACGCTGGATTGAGTGGGACCCCGGTTATACCAAACCCACCCGACTCAGTCGCCATGACGCTCTTTTTGACGGCGAAACCCTCAAATTTATTGAATTCAACACCGATAATCCCGGCGGCCGCGGCTGGGTGGACACCTATGAAGATCTGGCCCGGCAGTCGACCATCTACAAAAAACTCCTCAAAACCTACTGCCCCGAGCGCGATCGCCCCATGCTGCACGCCT
>CAYFGW010000045.1:0-23778 GCA_964342365.1 uncultured Candidatus Sericytochromatia bacterium
CTGCTTTTACGGGCAAAGCCGCCCGCCACGATGTGGCCATGACCGGGGAGATTACCCTGATGGGGCAGTCTTTGCCCATTGGTGGCCTCAAAGAAAAAGCCCTGGCTGCTCACCGGGAAGGAATTCGCACCGTGCTGATTCCACCGGATAATGTGGCAGATCTTGAGGATATTCCTGAAGAAATCAGAGAGAGCATGAACTTTGTAGCGGTCAAAAATATTGAGGCCGTTCTCAAAGAAGTGCTTGTTAAGTAGTGAGCAGCATATAGTGGGCAATACGGCGTATTCTGAGGACGAAAATCGGGCTCTAGATCTCTGGGTCAAGCTGTCCCGCGCAGAAGCCGTGTTTAGTAAACACGCCGTTGCCCATATTCGCTCCACGGGCTTAACCCCCAGCCAATTTGCGGTGCTGGAATGTCTGGGGCATCGCGGAAAACTTACCCTGGGTGAGCTGAGTGAAAAAATGCTCATGAGCTGCGGTAATATCACCATGGTAGTGCACAACCTGGAAAAAGAAGGCTGGATTTGCCGGGAACGCTCTGAAAGCGATCGTCGCGTGGTGCAGGTGTTTTTGTCTGCCAGAGGGCAAAAAAAGTTTAACGCCATATTTCCTGAGCATGCTCGTCACATTCACAGTCTGGTGGCGGCCTTAGATATTCAGGAGCAAGAGCAGCTGTCTACCCTGCTTAAAAAACTGGGGCTCAGTCTGTCGGCCCCTTGAAGCCTGTCTCGTGAAAAACGACAAAGCAGCCTTTAATATTCGCGGGCTTTACGCCTACAGCTTTTTCTGGATGTTTCTGGTGATTATGCCGGTGATTATTCCCTATTATTTAAAGCTGGGCTTTTCCATGCAGCAGGTTTTTTTGCTTCAGGTGGTGTTTGGCACCAGTACGCTATTATTGGAAGTGCCCTCGGGTTATTTGGCAGATCTCTGGGGGCGAAAAAACACGCTGGTTTGTGGGGCATTACTTTACGCTCTGGGCTATGCCTGGCTCTACTATGCCCGTAGTTTTATAGATTTTTTGGCCTTACAAGTGATTCTTGGCGGTGCCATGAGTCTGGCTTCGGGCACGGACCTGGCCCTTTTATATGGCTGGATCAATACCCGCAGCGTACCGGAACGGGCCGCCAGCACAAATATTATTGCCAATCGCCAGCTGGCTCAGGTGGGCTCAGAGTCTCTGGCGGCTCTGGCCGGCGGCGTGCTGGTTTTCTGGTCTTTTCAATGGGTATTGGGAGTTCAGGCCATCATGGCGCTGATGCCCCTTTGTGTGGCGCTGTGTTTAACGGAAGCACCCTATGAGCGGATGGGCACAGACCATAAGGGCAATATCAGAGCAGTTTATGCCCATATTTTTGTGAAAGATCCCTTTTTGCGTCTCTTGTTTTTTAATATGATGTTATGGAGTCTGAGTACCTTTATTGCGGTGTGGACGTTTCAAAAATACTGGCAGGATATCGGGATTCCTCTGCGCTATTTTGGTGTTTTGTGGGCCGTATATAACCTGACGGTGGGCATTGTGGGCAAGCGCGCCCAGAAACTGGAAGCCCGACTGGGCAGTGCCCGACTGATTCACCTGCTTTCAGGGTTGAGCATCACGGGCTTTTTGGCGCTGGCGGGTATTCTGGCGCTGTTTCCCGTGTACGTTACGGAAAGAGCGTCTCTGATAGGCTATGTCCTCACCGCTCTGGCCCTGTTGGCGGGGCTCTGTTTTCAAATCAGTCGTGGTATCACCGGGGTAACTCTGCGAGAAGCTTTTAACTGGCGCATCCCCGATCGCTTTCGGGCCACCGCCAATTCAGTGAGCAGCATGGCCTTTCGTCTGGGCTTTGCTTTGCTGGGTCCGCTGATGGGCTGGATGATCGATCACCTAGGCCTTAGTGTGGCGCTGGCACTCATGGGCTGTTTTTATATCCTGGTTTACGGGGTGCTTTCCCGGCCTCTGGCTGCTCGTCTTAATTTAAATTTAACCAATGAATAACCAAAACACCAAAAAAAGTGACTGATATACTTTACAGGAAAGGTACAAACAAAATATACTATTTAAGGTTAATATTTTAACCACAGTATATACACAAACAATTTTTGTATATTTCTACTCTCTACGCAATTTGCCGAATCTTCCGAGATTCGGTTTTTTTTTGTTTGCCCTGAATTTGCTCTGAGTTTGATAAAATGACGGTAAGAGGGTAGACATATGTATAAATATTCGAGGGTCAAATGCTTTGCAGCGCTGATGTGCGTGATCGGCTTTTCTGCACCCCCTGCTTTAACCAGCTCTGCGGTGGCCTACAGTCCGCCGGGAGATCATTATCTCTGCGATTTTCCAGAAAGAATGGAGCGCTATCGCTATCTGCGCTGGTACCCTGAAGAGTTTCCTCTGAAAATTTACGTGCCCTTTGTGCCACCTGCTTTTGGCGTGGAAAATCCCGGCATGTACGGTGCCATTGTTCAACGGGCTTTTGGGGCCTGGTCACAGCGTCTGCCGGGCCTGCGTTTTAGCTATACCAATAATCCGCAAGACGCCCATATTCGTATCAAATGGGTCAATTATTTCCCGGAATCTGAAGGCACCTGGGGCCAGGCGCTTTTACCGGTGCCGCAGCGGCCAGATTATAAGACCCACAAGAGCGAAGTACATCTGGCGGTACGGGCGCAAAAAGGCAGCGGTATGGGCCCCGGGGCTCCGTTATTTTCTTATGATGAACTGATGTCCATTGCCGTTCACGAAGTGGGGCACGCTCTGGGGCTGCCTCACAGCCGTGATCCGGAAGATATCATGACGCCCTACGTGTTTCGTTTGACCGCCAACAGCCAGTGGAAAATCACGCAGCGGGATCTCAATACCCTGATTTATTTATACCGTTTGCCCAGAAATCTGAAAACGCCCCCCTGTAACGGAAGGTAGACATTGTGGAACTGCGACTTCAAAAATTTATTGCCCAGTGTGGTGCGGCCTCTCGTCGGGAAGCCGAACGTTTAATCGAAAGTGGACGGGTGCAGGTGAACGGTGTCACCATTACCGAAATGGGCCACCGTGTCACCGCCAAAGATGAGGTGCATCTGGACGGCAAATTGCTCACAGAAGCCGTTAAACTCATGTATATTATGCTCAACAAGCCTGAGGACTGTGTGGTTACCAAACGCGACCCTCAGAAACGGCGTACGGTGTATCATTTATTGCCCAAATCCCTGCATCATTTGCACCCCGTGGGCCGACTGGACCGCAATTCCTGTGGGTTGCTATTGCTCACCAATGATGGTGAGCTCACGCAAAAACTGATGCATCCCAAATACAAAATGCCCAAGCGCTACGTGGTGCACGTCACCGGCAAGGTGGATAAAATGGCGCTGGCCAAACTCCGGGGGGGCATCAAGCTGGAAGAGGGCAAGACGCGCCCTGCGCGCGTGCATCAACTGCCCTCCAAAAAACTGCCCCGCAATCAGCATATTCTGGAGTTTATTTTAGAAGAGGGCAAAAAGCGCCAAATCCGCCGCATGTGCAAGGCGGTGAATTTGCACGTGACGTTTCTACAGCGCCGGGCCATTGGGCCTCTGGTCATGGAAGACTTGGAAGAAGAAAAGTATCGCCCCCTGAGAAATTCCGAGCTCAAGGCCATCAAAAAAGCCATGCGGCCGGGAGGGAAAACCAGTTCATGACTATCGTAGACACAGTTTCTCTGCTGAACCGCTTTGTAGCGACCCGTCAGCACACAGAAAACCTTTGCAAGCATTTGTTGCTGGAAGATTATCATCTTCAGCCCACTGAAGACGTAAGCCCACCCAAGTGGCATCTGGCCCACACCACCTGGTTTTTTGAGGAATTTATTCTGGCACAATTCAAAGATTACCAGCGGGTTCATTCTGAATATGCGTTTTTGTTCAACTCCTATTACGAGTCTGTAGGAACCCGCTGGCAGCGCGCTGCCCGGGGTGACTTATCTCGCCCACCGGTGGCAGATATTTACGCTTATCGGCATCAGGTGAATGGGGCTATAGAACGCTACTTTGAACAACTCAGTCATCCGCAACGTCAGCTTTTGGAGCTAGGGCTTCACCACGAGCAACAGCATCAGGAGCTTTTGCTAACAGATCTCAAGTACAGTCTGGGCCTCAATCCCATGCATCCGGTGTACGTGCCCCAGACGCCGCCTGAGCATACAGAAGCAGAAGCCATGGCCGCACCCGTGCAATGGTTAAACCTGCCTGAAGGGGTCTATGAAGTAGGGTATGAGGGCAGCGAATTTGCTTTTGATAACGAACTGAACCGACACAAGGTGTATATTAACCCTTGTGAGATAGCTTCTCGCCCTGTGAGTAATCGAGAATATCTGGCCTTTATTGAAACGGGCGGGTATCAGGCCTTTGAACACTGGTTATCTGACGGCTGGGATTGGGTTCAATCAGAACATATTATTGCGCCACTGCACTGGCATAAAAAATCAGATGGTTGGCATCGCTATACTTTACAGGGCCTGATTCCCCTGGATCTGGATGCTCCTGTGACCCACATCAGTTATTTTGAGGCAGACGCCTATGCCCGCCATCGGGGGCTGCGCCTGCCCACCGAATTTGAGTGGGAAGTCGCCACGCAGCTTTACGAACCTGCCCCCGCTGAGCAAAATCACACGGTAGAAAAAAACTACTGGGAACCCGTGCCTCATACGGGCTTTTTTGGCAACGTATGGGAATGGACCCACAGTGCGTATCTGACCTATCCCGGTTTTCGTCAGAGTCCCGGTGCCGTGGGGGAATACAACGGCAAATTTATGAACGGTCAATACGTGCTGCGTGGCGGCTCTTGTGTCACTCCCCTTGATCACATCCGGGCCACCTACCGCAACTTTTTTATGCCCGACAAACGCTGGCAGTTTACGGGCGTAAGACTGGTCCGTCATACCCATTAATTCCATCAATTCCATGAAAGAGCAAACCATGTCCCACTCCTATGATCCCCACTTTGCTGAACATGTGCGTCTTGGCCTGAGCCAGTCTCCCCGTGCACTGTCGTCGATGTATATTTATGATGAAAAAGGCTCAAAGCTTTTTCAAAGCATTATGGAACTGCCAGAATATTATTTAACCCGTGCTGAATACGAAATTCTGGAGTTACAGTCCCCTGATATTGCCTATTTGCTGCAGGCACAGCCCGAAGACGGACTGGATGTGGTGGAATTTGGAGCCGGGGACGGTACCAAAACCCGCTTATTATTGACGCATTTGCTCCAGCAACAGTGGGACTTTCGCTATGTGCCCATTGATATTTCCCGGGACGCTCTGGAAGGTCTGACCGCAGATCTGGCCCGGCAATTCCCTGAGATGCCCGTAGAACCCGTGGTGGGTGATTATTTCAAAAGCTTAGAGCAGCTCTCCCAAAGCCCCCGCCGCAAGCTGGTACTGTTTCTGGGGTCTAACGTGGGTAACTTCAGTCACGCACAGGCCAACGCTTTTTTTGAACGTATGCATGAAGGACTCAATCCCGGTGACCAGGTATTGGTGGGATTTGATCTCAAAAAAAATCCGGCTCAGATTCTGGCGGCGTATAACGATAGTGAAGGGGTTACAGCCCATTTTAACCAAAATTTGCTGGCCCGCATCAATCGCGAACTGGGGGGTAACTTTGACCTCTCTCAGTTTAAATACACGCCCGTGTACAATCCTGAATCGGGAGAAATGCATGCCTACCAGCTGAGTCTGGCGGATCAGGACGTTTACGTTGAGGCTGTCGACGAAAGCTTTCACTTTGCCCGTTGGGACACCATTCATACTGAGGTATCTCGCAAGTACAGCTTAGACATGATTGAAACCTTTGCACAGAACAACGGTTACAAAGTCAGTGCCCACTTTAAGGACGCCAACGATTACTTTATCGATTCGCTCTGGACGCGCGTATAGATAAATTGGTTAGCTACTTTGTTCTTCGTGGGGCAGCAGCAGGTATAGATGTTCTCTTCTTAGGGATACTGGCCACCTTGTTCAATGTGATATTGAGCGGCTACTTAAATGCGTCAAGTTCAACATTTGTGGGAGGGGTATTGGCGCTGTTAACAGGTTGGGGACTGGAATCTATATTACGTACCAGCCCCGGTAAAAAGCTCTTTGGCCTATTTTTAATAAGCGAATTTACCGGGATATCTTTTTACCTTCTTTCATTTTTACGCCTGCTGATTTTGATCAGTCTGTGGAGCGGGCTTATTTACGGCGTGGGCTTTGCCTCTGACTATCTGGGTATAAATTTATCCAGCGGTTCAGGTATGGCTTTACTTACCCTGATGTATGCTTTGTTCCAGCCCCAGGTCTGGGTGAAAAAAAACACGTTACTGCATGATCAGGGCATTTATGTGGAACAGCAAGCTTTCTCATCAAAACGACAGTGGACAAGTCTGGCAGGCATTTTTTTAGGGTTTGGGCTGATTGTTCTGGCTATTCCCAATTTCATTGGCACTTGCTGTAGCGAAATTGCTTCTGTAAAAGCCAATGCACATACCTTGCAAACCATGATAGAAACCTATGGCGTGGATAACGGAGGTGTATACCCCCATTCGCTGGGGGCTTTGTATCAGGAAGCGAAGCAAGGAGATTACTGGAAAGAACCCAGGAATCCAGCCAGTCAGGAAGCCGGACCCGGCAAGTCTTTTCAGGAGGCGGGTTATCCTCCTATGCCGGGAGCCGTCACTTATCAGCCCGTCTTTGACAAAAACAATCACATCACCACGTACCGTATTCAGGCTTATGACTTTAATGGTAAATGGGTCAAAGAAAAGGAAAAAATCTTTACCTTAAGTAATGATTAGTTTTTGCGCTACACTGAAGCCATGCTACAAGAACTCGTTAACGAAATTACCTTAAAATCTGCCGTTATTCAGCGTCACGTACAAAAAGAGCATCAGGGTAATCTGGCCGCCTTTGGCCGTAGTTTTGCCTCTGATAGCCCGCCCCATCGGGCCACGGTGCTGCGCTGGATTTCTGAATCCCACCAGGCTTTGCCTAAAAGTGCAAAACGCTTGTTTGAACTGGCAGAGACGCTGGATATAGACCCTTTTTTGCTATTGGATATTCCCCAGAGTACCTTTCATTCTCTCTGCCAGCACTCTTCGTGGATTACCCAGTGGGGAAAATACCATAAATCGCTGACGTTTTTAAGCGATATTGTAGGCCTCGGCGTGGAAAGCTGGCCTGCGGACGCGGTCACTGAACATTATGACTCCCAGTGGTACCACTGGGACTTAGAGCACCTGGCCACCGACGCACGCAACAATTCTTTTTTTTCGCTGGCCATAGAACCTGAAATATATTATGACTTGCAAGACGATGAAACCGTGGCCTGTGTGCGAGATAATCAGGTGTGGTACATCGCTGTGAGAGACGCCCGCAGTGAAAACGGTCAATGTGTGGGGCACGGCATCTGGCGGCCTTTCGGCATTTTCTTCTTAGAAAATGGTCAACTGAATATGATGAATCTGGGGACGGGCCAGTGGTTACAATGCCCCATGACAGAAGACAGGTTCTGCATGGAGTTTTACTGTGGACCGGGCAGCGGCATTTTTCGTGTGGCCTCACTGCATACCTTTGAGGCAGAGGAGCACGAAGCTGAGCCTCTGCAAGCCACGCTGCGCTATACCTTTCCTGAATAAACAAACACACAGGACTGTTGCATTGCAAAGAATCACTCTGCAACATCTCATCTGCAGCTTTTTTTATAGTAGGTACACATCAAAGGAGAAAGGTCGACCCTTATGAAAATTTACCTTATAAAAAAGAAGCATTTTATTGGCGCGACACTCATGGTAACGTCATGGGTTTTTCCCGCTCAAAGTCAGGAAATAAAGCCAGCGAAAACACCGCTACACAGTCTAGAATTAGGAACTGGCTTAAATACTATTGTGCCTTACGCAAGCCTTCGTTATAACCAGCGTATCGCGCCCCACTGGGTAGCCAGCGGCGCATTCCAACTTGGCCCCGCTTTTACAAAAACCAGTACCCTTGCCCCTAACCCCGTCGGGACGCTGGGGCTCAAGTATTATTTTCTAGAAACGGGAACTTTCCAGCCCTTTCTACAGGCAGATTTCGGAGGAGGTTGGTCTCCTGATCGTGTCACACCCACGAGCCAGGGTGAGATAGGTTTTTTTGGCCTGGTGGGTACCGGAGTAGACATCCTCTTTTCGCCCCACTGGGGACTCTCTGTGGCCTTACGTTCCAATTTAAACTTGCTCAACGCTTCTTTTATGAGCGGAACACTTACCCTACGCCCGGAAATAGCTTCCGTGTGGCGTTTTTAAAGCGTATAAGACACGTCAGGGCGCGGTGTCCTGAAAGTGGGTTAACACGTCGTCGCGCTGCAAAAACTCCATCATTTTGGGAATGTCTTCACCCAGTTCCTGATAAATTTTTTCCAGTTTGTCCTGCACAGTGTTGTAGTGCAGATAAGACATGAGCAGGGCGTTATTCCAGTCCTGTTTTTCAAAGCCTGCGTAGCCAGGGGACTGAATTTGCGGCAGCACAGTGTCCACATATTCTTTTTTCATGGTGTTAATGAGGGTTACCTTTTGCTCGCGCTTGTTGGCGTCAAAGGCGTCGCTGTCGTAAACCGCTTTAAGTTTTTTGGCCACTTTTCTCAAAAAGTCCGCAAAGATTTTCTGGTCTTTGAGCTTGCGAATGGCCTGCTTGTATTTATCGGATCCTTTGCCGTATTTGCGGGCATAAAAACGCTGGGCCCCTTTGTTTCCTATAAAGTTAGCCATATTTTCGTTGAAGGTCACTTCGCCGGGCACCCAGTGGGTGGCGTGTACGCTTTCATGAATAATGGTGTTGACCAGGTAATACTCACCGTACTGCATCATGGTGGACAGCAACGGGTCTTCAAACCATCCCAGGGTACTGTAGGCGGGACTGGCGCGAAAGTGGGTTTCGTAGCCTTCGGCCTTTAAGCGCGCCTCATCGGCTTTGCCCATCTCGATATCAAAATACCCTTTATAAGGTACCGTACCCACCACGGGAAACCACCAGGTTTTGGACTCCATCTTTAAAGGCGGTGAGGCGGTTAACACCATCACCAAATAGTCCCGCTTGAGGTCTAAATACTTCTGATAATTGCGTGTGGGACTGAGTTTAAGTTCTTGTTCGGCAAAGGTTTTTACCTCCTGGACCAGGCGCAGATTGGCTTTTAGTTCCTCACTTGTGCTATTGTCTTCGAGGTATTGGGCCACGGGTTCGCCCTCAAAGAGGAGCTGCATTTGCCCTTCCACGGACTGCTGTAAATACGCGGCTGAATTGGGAAACATGGCGATCCACACGCCGCCTACCACCAGGGTCAGTGTTACAAAAAACGCTAACATTTTAAGGCTTCCTTTCCACAGGCGCTTGAACAGCTTCAAAGGAGATCGCGCACCTTGGTAATCAGTAGATCCATGGCCACTTTATTACTACCCCCTTCCGGGATCACAATGTCCGCAAAACGACGGGTGGGTTCTAAGTACTGCTGGTGCATGGGCCGTACGGTCTCCACGTACTGTTGCAGTACAAATTCCAGAGAACGGCCCCGCTCTAATACGTCACGACGCAGTCGACGAATAATACGAATGTCCGCGTCGGTATCTACATAAATTTTAATATCCAGCAAATCTCGCAGGTCAGGGTCCGCCAGCACCAAAATACCCTCCACCAGAATCACGGTGCGGGGTTCTACGGTTTTGGCGCCCACGCGGGTAAAGCTTTTAAATTCATACAGCGGTTGTTCTACGGTTTCGCCCCGCTTGAGGGCACTTAAATGCTCAACAAAAAGCTGGTTATCAAAGGCGTCCGGGTGGTCAAAATTGAGCTGGGAGCGCACGTCAAAGGGCAAATGCCCCAGGTCCTTGTAATAGGAGTCTTGTTGGATGTATGTGACTTGCTCCGGACCCACCGTTTCAATTACGTTGCGGGCCACTGTGGATTTTCCGGAACCGGATCCTCCGGTTACGCCAATAAAATGTACGTCTGTCATGGTCTTGTCTTTCTTCTCTTACTTTAAACGGGTTTTACTTTAAGCGCGTCTTACTTCAAACGAGGATCCAGCGCATCTCTCACCCCGTCACCAAAGAGATTAAAGGCAAACACGGTAATGGCAATGGCCAGACCCGGAATCAGTGGGATGAGAGGGGCATCGCGGAAAAAGCCCAGGCTTTCGTTGATCATACTGCCCCAGCTAGAGGTGGGCGCTTTGACCCCAAAACCCAGAAAGCTGAGGGAGGCTTCCGTCATGATCGCACCCGCAATCCCCATGGTGCCCACCACGATAATGGGAGCAATGACGTTGGGCAAAATATGGCGAAACATAATATAGCTGTCTTTGGCTCCCAGTGAACGGGCGGCTTCCACAAACTCCATTTCTCTGACGGTGAGCACCTGTGAACGCACCAGACGGGCATACTGGGTCCAGCTCACCACGGAAATGGCCGCACAAATAAAGAGCACCTCTGGTGACAAGCCCCACTCGCCCATGAGTTGGAAAAAGGCGATTTCATTGGGGTTTATGACGGCACGAATGGCCATGACCAGTAATAGATCAGGAAACGCCATCATAATATCGGTGATACGCATAATAGTGCCGTCTACCCAGCCTCCAAAGTAGCCGGACATGAGTCCCAGCACGGAGCCAATGGCCACTGCAAAACCCACCGCCAGAATACCCACCTGTAAAGAGACCCGCGCGCCAAAAATCAGTCGGCTTAGAATATCCCGGCCGCTGGCATCGGTACCCATGGGGAAACTATGGGTGTTTTTGATGCTTACGCTTTCAATAGGAATACTTAAAGTGCTGAGGTCTTTTCCCACGGGCGCAATTTGAATATTGGCCGGGGCTTTGGCCATGTCAGGTACACGAGGGTTCACATCAAAGGTCACACTTTTCTCGCCTGCTTTGAAGCCTACGTTTTGACGGGTGGTAAATACCAGGCTTTCATCGGGGGTCTCAAAACGAATGGTGGAAGGCACGGAATAGTCCCGTACGGGTGCTTCTGTTAAGGTCATGGTGATGGCCTTGCCGTGGGCACCAATGGGCAGGGGCAGACCAAAAGAGGAGGTGCCGCTGGTGTACTGTTTGTCAGGATCATGAGGGCTCAATACGCTGGCCAGAAGGGCCACAGCCACCAGCAGCAGAATCACCACGCCACCAAAGACGGCAATTTTGTCTTTGAGTAAGCGTTTCCAGGCTTCTACCCAGAGACTTTCTCCCCCTTCGGGGCCGCCGCCTCCTTTGGGATCCATTGGTTGTAACTCAGCTGTGGCCATACCCAGGCTAGAACTCATAAGTGACTCCTTCGTTTGCTCTAGTTTACCCCAGATTGCCCCGCATCGCATCCTCTAAGTAGTGACTTTCCTGATAATGCAGCAGGTTCAACACAAAGCGAATCGGTGCGTACAACATCATACCCAATAGCGTGTTCCAACCCAGTGAGGGCAAGAGCCCCTGCCAGAATAAAACGCCTGCGCCTGTGTAGCGCAAACCAAAATACAGGCCCAGCAGCATTTCAAAAACCAGGATAGAGCCGACCAGCATCGCCAGACAGCGTAAAAAGGTAAAGCTTTTTTGTTTCCCCGGCTGTGCCAGGGGGATTTGTGCCGTGGCGAGGGTGGCCAGTACGGTGAGTATGCCTTCTCCAATCAACAGGTCCATCAGCAGCACCACGAAGGCCAGCATCCAGTAAAAGGTCAGACGGGGCGCAAACCAGAGCACGAGCACGCCCGTGACCAGCACCAGGAGTGGGGGCCCCTGTAAGCCCGGTAGTAGTCCAGGGGACCAGGTCATTTGAATCAGGGCCATGAATCCCAGCAGCGTGCAAATTCCTATGCTCTGCAGCATCAGGGTGCCTCCGTCTGGCTTTCGGACGGGCTTTCTAATGCGTTGTCTAATGTGTTGTCTAAATCCGGCACCAGAACCACTACAAATTGCAATGGATCTTGCAGTGCGCTGAGTTCCACCGTGGCTTCTGGCGTGGGCATGGCTGCTTTTTTACGCAATGTCAGCACTTTTCCCAGTATCAGCCCCGCAGGGTACACACCGCCGAGTCCTGAAGTGACCACGGGATCTCCTGAGTGCAGCTGGGCAAAATTTTGCAAATAGCGCAGGTGAGCAGGCTGAGAGCGATAGCGACCCGAAAGCACCCCCGGCGTCTGGTTTTTGCCCGTTAAACAGGACACCAGAGAATCAGGATGAGAAATCAGCTGAATGCGAGCCGTGCGAGCGGTCACCTCAATGACTTTTCCCACCACGCCCTTGCCGCTGAGGGCCACCTGATTCACCGCCAGTCCTTCTTCAAATCCTTTGTTAATGGTGAGGGTCTCGTACCATTGGTGGGGAGCTCTTAACACCACTTCCGCGGTGATTTTTTGAAAGGAGGCGGGCGCTTTTAACGCCAGTAAAGCTCGCAGTTCCTGATTTTCTTCCGCAATGCGGCCTATGGCGGCCAGTTGGTTGTACAAGCGCAAGTTCTGGGCTTCTAATTGACGCACCTGCGCGTCACGATGCTCTTCCTGCCAGGCAAACCAGAAACTGCCCGGATTCAAGTAGCGATTGCCCCAGGCAATGATCGGCTGGGTCTGGTCGAGGATGACAGGCATTAAACTCTGCCGAAAAAGCCACAGCGCTGACACCATAATCATCAGAATCAGGGCGGTAATGCCGCGATAGGAGCGGCGTGGAGAAAGTAAGGGGCCCGTCTTCACGACAGATGTTTAAATCCCAGCAGGGTGGACCAGGCATTTTCGTTGGGACGCGCAATTTCTTCTAAGACCCTTCCGCAGCCCTGGGCTACACAGAGCATGGGGTTTTCTGCCACATGCACGGGCACCTGGGCCGAATGACTCAGTAAACGATCCAGTCCGGTTAAGTGGGCTCCACCGCCAGCCAGCACAATGCCTCTGTCCATAATGTCAGCGGCCAGCTCAGGGGGCGCTTTTTCGAGGGTTCTGAGCACGCAGTCTACAATGGCTTTTAAAGGCTCTTGTAAGGCTTCTCGAATTTCTTCATCGCCAATTTCAAGAGAACTGGGTAATCCCGTATTGACGTGTAGACCTCGAATTTGCATGGATACAGGCTCTGCCAGAGGCCAGGCGGAGCCAATCCTGATTTTTACGTCCTCGGCGGTGCGTTCGCCAATCATTAAGCTGTGCTGCTTGCGCAGATACTGAATAATGGCGTCGTTCAGGTCATCTCCGGCCACCCCCAGCGATTCACAGCTTACAATGCGGCCAATGGAAATCACCGCCACTTCGGTAGTGCCCCCCCCAATATCCACAATCATATTCCCGGTGGGTTCTAAGACCGGAAGTCCCGCACCCACTGCAGCAGCCAGCGGTTCTGGCACCAGACGCACTTCCGTTTGAAAGCCGGTGCCGGCTTTTTCAGCGGTTTCGCGCACGATTTGTTCTTCCACCTGGGTAATGCCGGAGGGGACGCCAATCACCATACGGGTGCGGGCTACAAAACCTCTGCCCTGCTGCACTTTGGCCAAAAAGTAAGAGATCATCATTTTTGAGGCGCGAAAGTCCGCGATGACGCCTTCTTTGAGGGGGCGAATGGCCTCAATGCTTTCGGGGGTGCGGCCCAGCATGATTTTGGCTTCTTCCCCTACTTTAATGGGTTTACCGGTTTTCTGGTCAATGGCCACCACGGAGGGTTCGTCCAGCACAATGCCGCGCCCTTTTACGTAAACCAGAGTATTTGCCGTACCCAGGTCCATGCCAATATCCAGAGACACCGGGTTAAGTATGCGATTCCAAAACGTCATGCGTATTCCATAGCCAGGACTCTCTTTCTCTCAAACTGTAAAAATCCTGTCGACCCAGAATGAGATGGTCCAGTAAGTTGATTCCCATCAGTTTACCGCAGCGCACCAGCTGTCGGGTAGTTTGTCGGTCCTCAGGACTGGGAGTGGGATCGCCGCTGGGGTGGTTGTGAGCCGCGAAAAAAGCGAAGGCTCCGAAGGCCAGCGCCTGTTGAAAAATTTCTCGCGGATGTACCAGGGTGCTGTTCATGAGCCCTTTGGTAATGATTTGTTGCCCCATAAAGCGGTTTTTCGTGTCCACAAACACCACCAGAAAATGCTCTTGCTTCTGATAACTGAGTCGGGGTTGTAAAAAAGTAAACAGCTCTTCTGGTGACCCCAGGGGCGTTCGCACAGGGGTGGCGGCTTCTGTGACCCGTCGTCCCAGTTCCAGGGCGGCAATTAAGCGGCCGGCTTTGACCGGTCCTAAACCCGGTACACAGCACAACTGTCGTAAAGACATATGACTCAGTTGGCCTAAGTCCCCTTCGGGTAAACTGAGTAAGAGTGAGTGGGCTAGATCAAGGGCGGTTTGCCGGGCTGTACCTGTGCCTAGCAAAAGGGCGAGAAGTTCTTTGGGCGATAGTTTTTCGGGCCCCACCTGCTGTAAGCGCTCGCGGGGCTTGAGCATGTCGGGGTAATCTTTTAAAGGAATATGTACGTTCATGGGCTCAGCGTAACCGTGCACATGAATAACGTCCATGAACACTTTTTGAACGTTTTGGATTAGGAGTCTCTTGCAACAGGTAATTCTGTGTCTAAAGTCCCTCTATATTAAGTACTTGACTTGAGTACTGACGGAGATGATTCAGAACGAAATGTGGTTGTTGAAAGCGGTAGAAGCATTTGTTCCTTACTTTCTGTAAGTTGAAATAGATCCACCCATCAGATACTTGAATTCCACACGAGCTGTTTTTGCCGCCGGGTTTGCCGTCATCATTGCTTTAAAAGGCGATGTCTGATTTGGCAGAATTGGGTTATATTCTATAATGGCAGCATCTGTGCTAATCATTTCTCCAGCAGCATCAAATGTTGAAAATAAAACCTCTACATTTTTCATTTTGGAATCGGAAATATTTTTAACCCTTCCCTCTGCAATAAAGTATCCGTGTCTGCTGTTCCAGCCCCAGTCTATGAGTTCTAGATCAGACCCAGCTCTGGCAGCTTTTTCTTGAGCCTTTTTTTTGAGACTAACATTTTTTATTTGCATGGTTTTTGCTTGATTGGAGTAATCTGTATTTGAATAGTCTGCCAATATAATTTTCAACTTGTTGTCTGATTTTTCAAAATCTCCACTCTCCGATAGTTTGGATGCTTGATCGAGATAGTCTTTTGCTATGTGGTTGTTATTGTCTGCCATAATCTTTTTTGCCTCAGTTTTTAGACTGCTGCTCGGAAATTTCTCAATCATTTCTTTGAGTTTTTGATTTGACTCAGAGTAATGGCTGAATTTTCTGTCGTGCACTGCTTGCTGGTAGTAGTATTGGTCGGTCCGTTTTAATTTCTCTAATTCTTTTTCTAAGTTGGACTTCTCTGCCTCTACAGCTTTTAGACGATCTCCCAGCTGTGCGGATAATTCTTTTTCTGCCTCTAGCTCTTCTTTTAAGGCTCCTGAGCAGCTTGATAAAAAACATAAGCTCAACATTAAAGCTATTTTCTTCATTTACGTTCTCCTTAATGAAAAGACTACCGCAACAATGTGTATTTTTCGTGTGGAAAAATCTCGCGACTGGTTAAAAAACGATCAAAAGACGGGGATACACAAAAGCTCGAAATGGGTAGCGGCTGTGAAAAAACGGTTCTGTTTTATGATCAAGGTAATTTTGCGTATACGGTAGATGCTGTTGAAAAAAATGTGACTGCCATACAAATATCTAAATCTGGATATAAAGTAGCATTTGAAAATATCGACATATCCATTGGAGACCACGCCTCTAAAGTATTAAAACAATTAGGAAAAAGTCACGGGTTTGAAAGAGAGAGGATGGGGCACAGCGGATATAAAGAGATGCTTAAATACAATGAATACGGATTGTCTTTTGGAACTAATCCTCAAGATGAGATCATATCAATGGTTGTATGGAAGTTAGAGTAAGATTTTGCTTTAATACACCGCAAAGGCCTGTTTATTTAAGCTGTAGTTTTTGAGAAAATGTCAAAAAATTATTGGGCGTGTAAAATAGCTTATATTGAAAGTTACTCTCATTTGTCTAAAAAACGGGAAAATGATGAATAAGCACTTAGATAAGATAGGCAAATCCTTTGTTAAAGCAGCTCCCGAAAGAGGCTGGACTAGAATCAAACTATTTTATGATGTAATTGAGACAGGAGGTTTTTGTAGCAGATTGCTATCTTTAATCGATCCGCCAGAAGCATCTTCTGAAACAATTTTTCCTAAAGATGAGTTTGACGAAAATGGGGATCTCGTGGAATGGAATTACATGGATGATTTGGAAGTTATTTGGGAATCGCAAGCCGATACAGATAAGAAATGGTATTGCGCAGAAATAACAATATATCCTGACGGATCTGTTGACTTCCAGCCCACATGTTATGAAGAGCCCAAGACGTTGCAAATAGAACATTCGTTGAAATGAAATCAGGGTCATTCATTGAAAAATTTTTTTGGCGGTACTTAGCGCAATCACTTTAAACAATTACGCACCTGTCTCAGCCGTTGCCTTTCAGGGAGCGTCTGGCCTTTCAAAACCGGGCATACCCATGTGGGTTTTCAGACCAGAGGTCAGAATGCTGATGGTTTGATGCTGTGTCACTTCAAGTTCCTGTTTGATTTCTTTTTCGGTGGTGCTGAAGCGTAAAGAAAGCGTGGTGCCCGGAGTGACGTTAAGCCGTACGGAACTTCCCGGTTCTAATTTTTCTTCGTTGAACGTGGTGCCCAGAGAAATGGAGTAATTTTGCATGTTCCGATGATCTCTGTTTTGTTCGGAAAAATAGTCCAGATAGCGATAATAGACCGTATTAGCAGTGCGATTTTCTAGCAGCACCACCTGGGCCTGCATTTTTTGTTCCTGAGCCGGACTCTGCTTTTGTGCCGCGCAACTTACTGCGCCAAGACTTAGACTGATGAATACGATAGATTTCCAAAACATAGGTAAAAGCTCCTTTTCATTTAAATCATAGCTTGTTCGTAAGAGAATAATGCTTTAGAATACGCCGAGAAGGAGTTTTTTGATGTCACAAAAAAAAATTCTGGCGGGACTTGTTGCGGTATTGGGCGCAATCACCCTCAACAGTTGTGCAGCTTTACACGCTCAATCTCCTGAGCAACAGGAGCAAACGGGAAAAGTTCTGAAAGCCTATCTCAGCCGCTGTCTCGCAGTGAGAAATCCCTGTGCAGAACAGGTATCCTTTCCTTTTTACGCGGATGGCAAAGCCCTCGACAGGGCCGCGTACTTAAAAGACTTCCCTGACGATAAAACCGATGCCGAAGTGCCCGACTTTGAGCTGCGGCACCGTCTTCTGCCACTAGAAGATGTGAAAATTTTCTGGCCCCAGTTCTGGGAAAGACTGCAAGCACAGCCCGACTTTGATAGAGATAAAAACCGGGTTTACCTGGCCCCTTTTAGTGCCGTATTTGAAAAAGGCAAACCGGAAATGGGCTGGCTTTTACTGCGCTACAGCAACGGTAACTGGCGGGTGGCCGGCCTGATTGACGGATAGCCACCCGCTCGGATCATCCGGAGCGTTATAATATCTTGATGAATAATACCCCGCATGATCACTCCTACAAAAACCTGATTCAACGTGCTGCAGCAGTGGTCAAAAGCCACACCGTTAAAGGCGGTTTGATTGGTGACGTGGGCTGTGCACTCCTGACCCATGATGACCAGATCTTTACGGGTGTCTGTGCAGCTACCGGCTCTAACGTTTTTTGCGCCGAAAAAAATGCCCTTGGCAGTTTGCTCACCACGGGCGTATATATTTTCAGGGCCATTGTGGCGGTGTGGAAAGATGAAGAGGGCAAGGTGTTTGTAATTGCTCCCTGCGGCAATTGTAGGCAGTTTATGTACGAAACCAGTGACAAAAATTTGGAGGCAGAAGTGGTTCTTTCTGCTGAAAAAACCGTGACCTTACGAGAATTACTGCCCGTGGCCAGCAGCTGGGAGCCCGTTGAGTGATGAGCCAGCATCCCTCACCAGAGTTCGTCACCGATCTGCTCAAACAATCGGGACATCTCCATCAGGGGCAGGTGAGTCATGTGAAAGCAGAGCCTTTTGCCGGTAAAAACAGTCAGAATTGCCGCCTTCATCTGGTTTATTCAGCGAAGGCCACGGGAAAACGTCCGCGGTCTATATTTCAAAAGCAAAGCCCCGTGGGGCCCTTTGGACTTCGGGAGATTGAATATTATACGCGTATCGCTGATCCTGTGAAACCCGGTACAATCCCTCACTGTTACGGTTACACCCACACCGCCAAAGACTACACGCTCTGGTTAGAAGACCTGTCGGAGAGCCATCAGGTGGCCGATCACATCACCCCCACTTTAGACGCTTATTTACCAGTAGTACAGGCACTGGCGCGATTGCACAGTGCCTGGTGGCAACACCCCCGGTTGGAAACGGTGGCCGAGTTGCCCACTCCCTCCCAAATAGCGGCTTACACAAAGACGGCCAAAACAGGATGGTTCCATTTTTTACAAGCCGCTGACTTTTTAAAGCTGGAAGAACGTCAACGGGTTCAGTATCTGGTGCATCACCACGAAAAAGCCATGATTGAGCGGGCCATGACGGGTCCTATGACCCTCATTCACGGCGATCTTAATCCCGGAAATATCTTGATGGCGCCAGACAGTACTTACCTGATTGACAGACAGCCCTTTGCGTGGAGCTTAACGGCCTGGTTGGGAGTAAGCGATCTGGCATATATGATGGTGCACTGGTGGGACCCTGAACAAAGAGAATCTCTGGAAAAACCCTTGCTCAAAGCCTATCTGGAGGAACTGCATCATCTGGGTGTCACCGATTATGGATGGGACGTGCTGTGGCAGGATTATCTTTTATGTGTGCCTCAGAGTCTGTACACGGTCCTGGGCTGGTGCAGCACGGCGGAATCCTGTGAAACCTTCCGCTGGATCTGGGAGCCTCAGCTGAGAAAGACCCTGCGGGCGCTGCGTTTTCATTTTCCCTGAACATTAAAAAATGGGCATGAAAAAAGAGGGCCGCAGCCCTCTTCTATCTATTATTTAAAACTGGTTTTCGATCTCTCTGAAGGTGTCAAAACCAATCAAATTTACCAGATCGGGAATGTCTACAAAGGGATTGCGGTTGCCCTGACGTTCGGCAATCACGCTGTTGCGGCGGCGCTCGGCTTCGTCCACGGGATCCACCTTGGCAGACCATTCTGCAAACATGGGCAGACGGCGCAGTAAATAATCGCTGGCATCGTAGTCACCCTGACGGATATTGCGGTTGTAAAAACGCAGATAGAAATAAAGGGTGGCCCGGGCGGTGTTGCCTTTTTGATTGTTGCTGGGCTCAAACACCGCTTCGCCTTTGCCAAGCGCACTGAAATTATCTTCTTCGGATTGCTCAGACTGAGCACCCAGCGCGTTGAGTTGAGAAATTTCGGCGCTGCTGAAGCTCAAAGCGCGACCGCGCAGGGCCAGTTTAGAGCCGCTGGAGGTGGAATATACCACTTTGCCTTCGCTGCCCATGCCAAAGGGATGGTGGCCGCGACGGTTATTGGGCACGCTCAGAGTGGGATAAAGGTGATGCAAGTCAGAACGCATGGGTTCGCGCTTGGAAAAGAAAGATTGAGGCCAGGTGTGCTCACAGTTAATAAAGTCGCCGGACTTGCGATCCTTATTCTGGTCGCCCTGCTCGCGATAACGACCACCGCTACCGCCGCTGCCGGGTACAAATAAATCTGAGTACACGGCGGTGACTCCGCTTTGGTTGCCCTGTTTGTGGTTGTCTGCTACGGCGTACAGGAAAGATTTCCCGGGACCGTAATCCAATTGTTTGGCGCGAGAAACAATATTGTGCAGGGCCATAAACAATTCCCGACCCGTAAGTCCTTTGGCGCTGGCGTAATAGTTTTGCAGATCAGCGGGAAGCTGGGCATGCCAGTTTACGTTTGCGTTGCGCGCCTGGAAGCGGGCAGACGCCGAAACGGGAGCAAGGCGGGGAGAAAAACGATTGGATACATTGGGGTTCTGGCAGGCGGTCAGGGCCGTGAGAGCCAGAAGTGCGAGGGCAGTGGTGCGTTTGAACATAAATACGACTTTCTAAAAGCGATTAATGGTTTAATTCTAGCTTAAGTCACATCTAAAAGCAAGTAACGATAAGGTTTAGAGCGAGTTTTATTTTCTTTTTTTAAAAACCTTTAGCCCCTATTGATAACAATCAAGACATATATATTACGCATCTGTTATAGTGGTAGCTCAAGAAAAGTAAAGGGCCGTTATTTATGCTCACTTCACTGCTGTCCCCCCCTCAAAAAAATAGAACACAAGGTGCTGAAGTTGCCTTAAAAGACCTGTACCTTCAGGTGGAAAAAGCCAGCGCAGATACCCTCACACCCGAACGCATCAAGGCCTTTGCAGAGGAACTCAATCAGCTCAAGGCTGAGATTCATGCCAAAGTGGGCGAAGAAGACGTTATTTACGTACAATCTGTTAATCAAGTAGCTCGCGTATGCGAAATCACCGGCCGTCTGCTGCTGCATTTTAGCAAAGATCCCGTGAGCTGGGCTCTGGGCGTATTGTCACTCTGGGTGTATTTGCAGCTGGACAATCTCGAAATTCATCACCATGCTCAGCACCAGGCCTGGGACAAACTGCCTGACGCCGCCCCTTTTCATTCAGACAATTACTACCACAACTCCTCTGTGGACGAAAAATCCTGGCGTTATCGTCACAACATCCTGCACCATTCTTATACCGGCCAAATTGATAAAGACCCCGACGTGAGTTTTGGCTTTTTCCGTTTAGGAGAATTTATGGACAAGCAGTATTTTCACGGTTTGCAACCGCTGATGCTGCTGCTTAATGCTACCAACGCCGCTTCAAGCCTGGGCATGGTGGCCACGGGCCTTCAGGATTATCTGGTGCGTCTGATTCCGGGCTATCGCCGTGAAGATCATGTGCCCATGTCCAAAGAGATGAATTTCAAGGGTTTCCAGGATTCTCTCTGGCGCTATGTGCGCAAAGCGGTGCCCACCACCGCTTACAATTACGGCCTGTTTGGTTTGCTTGCGGCTCCGTCTCCTCGTCGGGTAGCGCAGGTGACCCTCGGCATGTTGTCCGCAGAACTGCTGCGCAATATTTTTACGGGCCTCACCTTTTATACCGGACATATGGGGGAAGACATTAAACATTACGACACGCCCCCAAAAAATCGCGCGGAGTGGTACGTGCAGCAAATTGAGGGCACGGGCAACGTGAGGGCTTCGCGCCCTGTGAGCCTGCTCATGGGGCATTTGAATTACCAGATTGAGCATCATTTATTTCCCAAACTGCCTCCCAATCGCCTGGAAGAAATTGCGCCCCGGGTGGAGGCCCTGTGCCACAAATACGGCGTGCAGTACAGCACCGGAAATTTTAAAGAACAGCTCATGTCGGTGTTCCGTCGCGTGGTGACCTACTCCAAATAAGGAAACAAAGGGAACTTTTGCGTCACGGCTCCCGTCTGATTGAGCCATGACTGTATTAGAACACCCTTTTATTCATCAACTTGACCACGACACCTGCCAGGTGCGGGCCATTTATAGTCCGGACACCTGGATTGAAGGCAGTGCCCTGGAACAACTCAAAACCATGGCCACACTGCCCGGCATGAAGCTTGCTGTGGGCCTTCCCGATTTGCATCCGGGCAAGGGCTGTCCTATAGGGGCCGCCTTCTGGAGCGAGCACAGATTCTATCCCTTTTTAATTGGCAATGACATCGGCTGCGGCATGGCCCTCTGGCAAACGGACAGTCCCGTGCGTAAAGCAAAGGTAAGTAAATGGATCAAAAAGCTAGACCTGGAGCAGGGGATTCCCTCGCCAAAATCTGAACAGTCACCCAAACTGCCGGATCTGGGCACCGTGGGCGGTGGCAATCACTTTGCAGAACTTCAGCAGGTAGAAAGTGTGCAAGATCCCGAGTTATTTGCGCAAGCGGGCCTCAAAGCCGACGCTTTCCAGTTATTGGTACACTCCGGGTCTCGCGGACTGGGTGAGCAAATTTTGCGGGCCCATACCGCCATTTACGGCAACGAAGGACTTGATTCCCAAAGCGAAGCTGCCGCCGTTTACTTAAAAGAACACGATGCCGCCGTGGCCTGGGCCCACCGCAATAGAGAAGTGGTCAAAGATCGCTTTTTAAAAGCCATGGGCCATCCTGAACACGCCCTGATTTTAGACGTGTGCCACAATGCTCTGACCCCTCAAGAATACAAAGGGAAGCAGGGCTGGCTCCACCGAAAGGGGGCCGCTCCCACAGACAAAGGCCTGATTGTGATTCCCGGATCGCGAGGGGATTACAGCTATCTGGTGAAGCCTCTGGCGGGCGCTGAAAGCGGCTGGTCTTTAGCGCACGGTGCGGGCCGCAAATGGAAGCGTAGCGAAAGCAAGGGCCGTCTGGATCGCAAATTCAAACCGGAGCAATTGCAAAAAACTGATCTGGGTAGTCAGGTGATTTGTGAGCATAAGGGCCTGCTTTACGAAGAAGCTCCTCAGGCGTATAAGTCCGTGGATGACGTGGTGAATACCCTCATTGAGGTCGGACTGGTGGCCCCCGTGGCCCGCCTGAAGCCCGTGATTACCTATAAAACCCGGCGGAGCAAGCGCTAATGTGGGTGCAGGTGAGTGCTGGACAGGGCCCCGCTGCCTGTGAATGGGTGGTGGCACAACTGGTGAGTTATTTGCAAAAAGCCGCTCAGCGCAAAGGGCTCAGTTTGAAGTCTCTGTACACGGAATCCGGACGGCATCCAAACACCTTTAAATCGGCCTTGCTGCATCTGGAAGGGCCCGAGGCGGCTGCTTTTGTGAAACGCTGGCAGGGCAGCATCCAGTGGATTGGTCAGAGCCCTTATCGCCCCCATCACAAGCGCAAAAACTGGTTTGTGCAGCTTCGTGCCTTTGCACCGCCAAAGCGATTTCATTTTGAGCTTAACGATGTGCAAATTGACACCTTCCGCAGTTCCGGAGCCGGGGGCCAAAACGTGAATAAGGTGGAGTCCGCTGTGCGCGTTACACATCGGCCCACGGGCTTAACGACCACTGCACAGGCCGAGCGTTCTCAGCACCGCAATAAACAACTGGCCCTGACCCAGTTGCATCAGTTGTTTGCCGAGCAGTGCGAACAAGAGCAAAGCAATGCGCAGCAGTCCCGCTGGCAGGCCCATCACAACCTGGAGCGAGGCAATGCGGTGGCGGTATTTGAAGGTAAGGATTTCCGGCTGCGGGGCGGTTAGCGTTGTATTCTCTGTAAAACAGAATCCGAATCTAAGACGCTTTACGTTCGTTATATATGATATTGCCTCATAATATTATTTGTTTTATTTAAGTTTTTTCAAACATTTAAACTTCTTTTTGTAAATAATTTTGTTTCATAATAGTAACGATTTAAAAAAAAATTCTTGCTTTATATTTTTCTATATGTTTTAATTGTTTTTGAAATAAGTCAACTGTGGATAATGAGGGTTTTATGAGGCATAAAATATTTTTAGGGTTCTCTGTAATTTTTTTGGTGGCCTGTGGAGTGCCTACATCTACTCTTGTTGAGCTAGAATATCAAAATAGCAATTTTTCTGAAAATCATGAAGAAACTGATGCTTCAGATTTTATGGTTCAGAGCGCTTTTCGTGCCTGGATCACTCGTCGTAACATACGCTATCCAACAGCTAAACGAAAAATTGTTCAATACTTCAAGAAAAAATGGTATGAACATTATCGATATATCAACCAAAGAAAAACGCCGGATATTCGTATTGATAACGTATTTTTAACAGATTCAGGGGAAAGTATTTTTGG
>CAYFGW010000046.1:0-23659 GCA_964342365.1 uncultured Candidatus Sericytochromatia bacterium
GCCCTCAGAGAATACGAGCTGGATATTATGGAAGAAAATATTTCCGGGGCCTTAGCGGATCTGGCGGCTGAAGGCAGGCTGAGTGAGGATTACCCCATTTTTGAGGTGGGAGCTTCTATTCGCAAACGCTATAACAGGCTCTGGCAAGAAATCAACCGCACCGTACGCATTAAGTCTCATCAAAAGTACAAAATTGAGGAGCGGGTGCGCAAACTGAATGCGCTAGGTTTTTCCGTAGAGCAGGTGTATTTAGAAGCTGCGAGTCAGAATAAGCTTCAGCTTCAGGTGCGCGTTGCGGACCGACACTACCATCGGAATCAGCTGGAGCGTTTGATCGGTATTGAGGCCGAAGAACAACAGGCCCAGCTCATGCTCAACGAAATCCAGCAGATGCGCAGCGACATGTCCCGCAAAGAAAACCGCAGTTTACCGCTCAGCACTGCCGCCCAGCAGTGGTATCAGCAGGTGTACTGGCCTGTGTTCCAGGCCATTGAATCAGAAGCGAGCGTGTCTGCTAAACAATCTCCGGTGGAACTTTACTGTCTGATGCTGGAGCATAAGTGGTATTTATCTGAAAAAGCCTGCAAGGACGTGGGGCACTTGCAGGCTTTAACGGACTATATTGAAACTATTTTGAGCAAGTCACCACAGACTGGTGAACCCAATAGCGGTAATTGCGAGCGGACTTGACGAGCCACCAGCCACCCTTCATATAGCCATAGCCCGACTGACTTTTAACCAGACTCAGCAATTCTCCTCGGGGAGCCAGACGATAGGTTTTTGATTTGAGAGTAGGCTGATCCTTAAGGTAAGCATAACCTGAGGATACCCTTACTGAATTACATTTGTGCATAGGATTGTTGTAATAGCGTGAAGTGGTTTGAATGACTACGGCGTCAGGGTTTACCACTTTGACATTCTGTGCCTGAGCTGAAGTGATGGATAATCCTCCCAATGCTGCTGCTCCGGTCGCTGCTATTAACGTTTTCTTTAAATTCACTTTTAAATATCTCCTTGGTTCTAATTCTGTTCAAAAGTAGGGTTTAGTAAGCGTCGATGACTTCAGGAGCAAAGCGGTTAAAAATGTCTTTGACTGTACCAATGCGGCTGGCGGGATCCGTTTCAGGATGCACAATAATAATAAATTGTCCCTTTTCAAAGGCAGCTTTGTAATAAGCATTGCGTTCTTCCGGAATATGAATGTCTTTTACTAAGCCCACCAACATGCCGATGGTGGTGCCGGCCGCAGCCCAGGCTGAAGTGGTGGCAATAGCAGAGGCAATGGCTCCCCCTGCCAGCACGGGGCCAATTCCTGGAATCATCAAACTACCCAGTCCAATAGCGGTACCAAATAAAGTGCCGGCAGCGGCTCCTTTTTGCATAGAAACCGGATCTTTGTCTGAAATATTGTGACCTTGTTTAATGTACTCGTTGTCCATATAGCTCACCACTGGCTTATCGGTGGTCACCGGGCGATCGGGGTATGTGGTGGCACTGTACATTCTGACCAGGTCTTCGTCTTCATGATCCTTGGCGATCACTGAGACCTCGTCGGCGCTAAAACCTGCTGCATTCAGTTCGCTCAGCACGTGATCCGCTTTGGAACGGTCGCTAAAAATTCCCACAAGATGTTGATTTGACATAAGATATTCTCCTTTATGCTTTCAGCTTACGGAAAAAAACATAAAGGACCTGTCAAATACTTACTAAAGTTTTAGCAATTCCGGAACTTCTTCACCCTTTGAAGTCAGGGTACCGGAATATGCTCCAGAATTTGACGCACAATGTCTTCCGCCTGAATTTCCTGAGCTTCTGCTTCATAGGTCAAGCCCAGACGGTGTCTCAGAATATCTACGGCCATGGCTTTGACATCTTCCGGAATCACATAAGCACGACCTTGTAAGTACGCGTGGGCCCGGGCACATACCGATAAATAAATGGTGGCGCGAGGCGAGGCTCCCGTGCGTAGGAGATCCTGAAGATCAATTTTATAGTCCTGAGGGCGACGGGTGGCGTAAATGAGATCCACAATGTAACGCTGGATTTTGGGGTCAAGGTACACCTTCTGAGCGGTTTTTCTGGCCTGTTTTAGAAAGGTAGTGTCCACTTCCACGGGGTCGAGGGCTATTTGTTCAGGAGACAAATGCTGTTGTAAGATCTTAAGTTCTTCTTCAGGCGTGGGGTAATCCACCTTCACTTTGATCATAAAACGATCCAGCTGGGCTTCTGGCAGGGGGTAAGTACCTTCCTGTTCCAGGGGGTTCTGGGTGGCCAGCACCAGAAAAGGAGCCGCCAGGGTAAAGGTTTCTTTGCCCAGCGTGACCTGTTTTTCTTGCATGGCTTCTAGCAGCGCACTTTGTACTTTAGGTGGGGCTCGGTTGATTTCGTCTGCCAGGAGGAAGTTGGTGAATACAGGGCCCTTTTTAATTTCAAAGTTCTGAGTTTCAGGGTTGTAAATGCGTGTGCCTAACACGTCCGCAGGCAGCAGGTCGGGCGTAAACTGAATGCGTTTAAAGGCGGCCTGAACGAGTTCAGAAAGGGTCTGAATGGACAGGGTTTTTGCCAGACCGGGTACCCCTTCCAGAAGAATATGCCCCTGTGTCAGCAGGGCTATAAACAATCGCTGAATCAAATGGTGCTGCCCAATAATGCGTTGGTGCATGGCCGATTCAAGGGCTTTAAAATGCCTGAGTTCTTCCTGTATTTGATCCTGAAATTCCGGTGTGGGGGCTGAATGCATAGATGTTACCAAAAAATTAATTAAAAGTTCTTGTAGCTTTAACTTAAGCTTAAGTTTAGCGCACAAGTTAAGGCCAATAAAGTGGCATAATAGATAATACAAGATGTAGAGAGCTTAATGAGGAACGTTATGAAATTATTACGCCATTTGACCCTTACTTTTGGAGTACTTACCCTTTTAACCGGCACCGCATGCAGCCGTCAAAACGCCTTTCCTGTCACAGGGTTTAACCAATTCCCTCAGGTGGTGCAACCCCAACAAAATCCTCTCAATGCAGGCACCAACGATCCTCTCAACAATAACGTTCTTCCCGGTGACATTACACAGGGTCAGGTGGGCTCTGTAGTGGGCCGTGTCATTACCCGCAGCGGACGTCCTCTACACAATGTCCAAATTTGGTTGGAAGGCAATCCCGATATTAAAACCACCAGCAACCGCGGTGATTTTACTCTCATGAACGTTCCTGCGGGCCAACATACTATTGTACTTCGCTTTGGCAACCTGGAAAACACCGCTTCGGTGAATGTGGTGCCCAACCGGGCCGCCAGTCCTCAACAAAACCCCATCCAGCTTGACGGTGAAGTGGGTCAACAGGCCCTCGCTTTTTCAAATCCCAACAAACAAATTGCCGGATTCAAAGTGGATCAGGACACCCTTCATCAGTGGCAGGTGCGCGGTATTGATGTCAGCGGTGGCAATATTTATCTGTCAGCGGTAGACATTCGCAACATCACCCGGAAGGGCACCGTCATCAAAATGAACGCCCAAAGTGGTGAAGAATGGAAAAACATAGCCAAGGCCTGGTTCGGTCTGCGTCACCCGCTGAATAGTTCCGCCACGGGTGTAACGGTGTCGTCCACCGGTAGCGTCCTGGTGGTGGACGAGAAAAAGGATTTCTTCAGTGTCAGCCCCGATGGTAAGGTCACCAAAAATGAAGCCGACAGTGCTGTGGATATTAGTGCCGCGAACGGAACCGTCTGGATTTCTAGCGTGCGTGGCCTTGAAAAGTCAGACAGCACCGGAGCCAGTCGCACCCTGATTCCCGGTGTGGCCGCCAGCGGTGGTGTGGGAACAGATCCCGAAGGCAATGCTTACGTATGCGTTCAAAACACCATTGTTAAGGTGAGCGTGGACGGCACCCCATCTACTTTAATTCGTTCTTTCCTGAATTCTCCTACAGATGTGGCCATTGATCCCCGCAATAACGACGTTTATGTGCTCGACAGTGGAGAAATCAAGCGCTACGACGCTCAGGGTGAGTTTATTGTCAGCTTTGGCAGCGGTGCTCTTGACCCGGTTTCCATTGACCTGGATGAATCCGGTGCGCTGTATGTGGCTGACTTTGCCCGTGACCACAACTCTTCACAAATTCTGAAATACGAAGCGGTTCCCCTTGTGGCCGCAGAAGCTGCCACCACGGCACCTGCCGAAGCTCAGGATGACTTTGGTGGTGAAGATTTTGGCGGGGACGAGTTTGAAGACGACGGTTTCTCTGATGAGTTTGGCGACGACGAATTTTCAGAAGACTTCTGATTTTCAAGCAAGCTGCGACACGATCCTGAGTGGTAGTGCAGGAGCTGGTTCATAACCCGACAGCGCCGCAACCAGAATTTTTCAAAAACCGCGTGAGGAATCACGCGGTCTTTTAGATCTGCTATCTTCATGACGCCGTCTTCTTTGCACCATTTTAAACATTGCAAATACATCAAAAGATCAATGGCTTCGTTGTCCTGATACACTTGCACTTCTGTGTAGTCATGCAAAAGAAGTCCGAGGCAGCGGGTGTGACCGTCTGTGAGTACCCACTGATTGCGAATTTTGACCACGGGTACAGGAGCAAGTAAACATGCGCCGCCACAGCGGAGGGCGTAGGTGACACTGTTCAACTTTTCCTGGCTCACATAAACCTGAGAAGGTCGAACATCGCTTAAACTCAGGGTGAAAACCGCTGGATTATCAGAGGATAGATGGGTCATTCCTTGAGTCTAACAGTTGAATCAGGCTGCTGTAATCCTGTTATGACTTTTGGGGTACACTACATAAAAAAGAGGGAATATCATGAACATAAACTATCAGAATCAACGGGTACTGCTGACCGGAGCCTCTGCAGGCATTGGCGAGGAAATGGCTCATATTCTGGCTGCAGAGGGTGTTAAAAGCCTGGTGCTCGTCGCGCGCCGGGAAGAGCGCTTAGAAACCTTAAAAAGAGAAATTATTCAGGCACATCCTGACGTGGCCGTGTACGTTTATCCCTGTGACCTTTCCGAACGCACTGCCATTGACCATCTTCTGCACTATATTTCTCGAGAAGTGGGTGCCATCGATATTCTGATCAACAACGCCGGAATGGGTGACTATGGCCTGTTTGAAAATGCTGCCTGGTCTAAAACGGAGCAAATGCTTAAGCTCAACATTCAGGGCTTAACCTACCTCACCCACAAACTTGTGGCTCCCATGACCGCTCTGGGGCGGGGAGGCGTTTTAAACGTAAGTTCAGGTCTTGGATTGGTCTTTATGCCCGGCATGTCGGTGTATGCCGCCACTAAACATTATGTCACCGCTTTTAGTGAAGCGCTTCGCCTGGAACTGAAGGGCACGGGTGTGGTGGTAAGTCAGCTCTGTCCGGGTCCCGTTAAAACGGAATTTGCGGATGTGGCCAGTATGGATTCGACAAATATGCCTAACAGTATTACCATCAGTGCGCGACAATGTGCCGAAGAAGCGCTGGCAGGATTTGCTCAGGGTAAAGCCATGATTTTTCCCGGACAAATGCTGCGCGTGGGCATGACGGTACTGCGTGTTTTACCGCGTTCCTTGAAGCGCCTGGCTTTTTCCGGAATTCGTAAGCGTATGCTGAAAGAAGCCCGGCAGCATGAGCGTGAACTGGCGGCCAATCCCGGATAGCCATGCATCAGCCCCTCGTTTTAAATCCCCGCTGGACGTTTGTGCGACGTCCGGCCACGGGAAGCACTCCTTTATTAATTCTGGACATGAATACCACATGGGTAGACAATGCGGTAGAAGCCAGCCTGCGAGCCAGTATCCGCAGTTTAGAGTTATCGTCAGAAACTGCTCCTGTGGACGTAAAAATGGAGCTAGATCATCTCCAGCTTTACTTTAGCGCAGACAATGCGACCGCATTGTTTGAGAACTTCACTCGTTTTTTTGTGGCGTTTTCTGGCACCGTTCCTCCAGACGATGTGGCAGAAGAACTTCCCCTCACAGCTCCGGAGCAAATACAGCATCATTTTTTGCAGGCCCTGCTCCAACATACTCCTTATGCCGAGCGCATTGAGCCTCTTGCGACGCGGGGTTGGCTGGACCTTCCCGTCCATCAACTGTTAACTGCCGTACCGCTTCAGCTCATTTTTGAGGCGCCCGATGCGATATCTACGGGTGAGGTCCTTGAGCAACTCCGCACAGTGACCCATGCCCCTTCTGCTTTTACGTCTCCCCCTTCTGACCCCCCTTCTGTGGCGATTCCTTCGTCTTTGGCTATTCATGCCTTTGAAACGCCTATGATGGGGATCTGGTTTGATCTGGGTTTGCAATTGCCGGGTCAATCAACGCAGCGTATTCACGGCCGTTTGCTCTGTGCCCTGATTGAACACATGGCTCGTGAAGAGTTGCCCGAAGATCTTTTGCTGCTTTCTGTGGAGTATCGGGTGTATCGCCCGTTGTCCTATGTTCACATTCGATTTTTTTCTTCCCGACCCCAACAGGTGCTGGAGTTACAGGCCCATATTTTAGATTTTTTAACCTATATCAAACATAATAGCCTCACACAGACTCGTTTTCGTCATCTGACCACCCTGCTTCAGCAGGAGATTAAACAACAAAATCAGCAGGCCTTGCATCCCCTGCTTTTTTCTCATTGGAAGCAGTTCTGCACACGCTACCTCAGCAGTGACTATCTTTGCTGGCACCAGAGTTTTTCACAGGCAGACCTGTCGCCTCGCCTTTCTACACTGAGGGATAAATTGCCTCTGCTGGGGTACGCGGCTCATCCCGAACAGAGCCTGACTTTCGAATCCTGCTGGCAAGAAACCTTAACCGAAGGCCTTCCCGGACGTCACGTGGAGTTTATTCCTGCAGAAGATGCTCTGAAACTTTCTCTGATATTTGAAAGCGGAACCTTATTTGAATCTCATGGGGGAACCTGTCTGTGGCTAATGGAAACGCTCTCTGACTATTTTGAGCAGATGCAGTATCAGGTGCGTATCGGTCACAACGAATGTCAACTGGAACTGATGGTGTCCTCAAACCAGTTAACCCGTTGCCTCAAGCAAATTCGTCAGCTTTTTGAGGCTCCGCTGGCTCCCGTTCTGTCCCTGAGAAATACCCTCGCAATTCAACAGTACGAAGCGGGTTTTAAACCTCAAAAGGCAGCGCGGGCCGCTTTTCTTTCCGCGGCTTTTCCCAATCACCCTTATAGTCGGCCTCTGAAGGGTACCTATCATAGCTTGCAGCTGGTTCAGGTCCATCACGTGGTGACGCTGTGGGAGCGCTTTAAACAGGGAGGAGTGATCCTGCGCTTTGAAGGGCGTGTGCCGGTCGCGCTGCGTCCAGAGCACGTGCAGCCTCTGTTTGACGGTTTGCCTGAGTATCAACAGGTGCCGCTGTCTTTGCCGCCGGTTACCCCGCGAAAAGGTAAGATACAGGCAGAACTTCCTCCATTTTACAGTGGTATGGGTCGGGGGTTTGCTGTGCCAGATTTAGCAACACAGCTCAATCTGCATCAAATTGATACTGCACTACAACAGGCTTTTCAGGGTTTGCCTGTACATCATGAACTGCTCATTTTTGACGAAGCATGGGCACTGGTGTTTACGGGGTATAATGTAGCTGAACATTTACAATCTACCCTGGAGCCTCTTTATGACCGGTGGCAACAAACACCTTCAGCCTCCTCACTGGCAGAAACTTTTGTGGCCTATTACCTCACTGGAGCAGATTGGATTCACGTGGCGGCCCACCGCCACGCCCACTACGTTTAGGAAACACGCATATGTCATCGAGTCCTCTTGAAATTTATATTTCTGCCAGTATTAGCAACGCCCATAATAATGCCTATATTGCCTCCCTGTTTCCTGAATCAGAGTTTTTTATTCATTTGCCTCAAAAAATCGTGCCCGATCACCTGAGTCACGTGGAGTTTCCCCTGCACGTTTACCAACAGTGTATTGAAATGATGACAGCTTCTCATCTGGGACTGGTGTTTTTTGATGCTTTCGGACGCGATTGTGCCTGGGAATGTGGCTGGTACAGTGCCCGTGAGGATAAACAGCTGGTGGGTTTTGCCGAGTCGGGTAGCGTATTTTTGCGGGATTGGATGGTCAAAGGCGGACTGGATGCTTTAATTACCCCCAATCCCCGCCTTTATAAGGTGTGTCAGGAGAATCCAATTTTGTCTCAAAAAGAACTGATTTATATTCCTACACCGGCGGACTTACCCGCCGCCATTCAGGGCTACTGGCAGAATGTACGGGAAAAAAACTAATTTTATAAAAAAGTTATAAAAATGTCTTCAGGGTGTCATTCCCATCCGCTAAGTTATTACTCATGTGCTTCACGGCACAACTTTTAACCCGAAGGTGATGTAATTAATGATTCTCGCGCGTTAGTTTCAAAATAGTTGACATGCTGATTTAAAGCCCTCTGAGTTTCTTGAAAACATTCAGAGGGCTTTCGCTATGGAAATTGGAGAGGTATATTAGGTTTAAGCATAACTTGTTTTTTTCTTAATGTTTACATAACCAAGAGCGCTTCAGTTCCTTTTCATAACCCTCTATATTTAGAGTATGCACCTTTATGGGCAAACGATTAAGCAAAGGACTCGACAATGAACACCAGCGCTATTCAGTCTTATATGCCGTATAATTTGACTTTTCCGTCCACTTATACGGCCAGTGTAGACGATCCCACCAATTCTCCCCAGTATGAATCCAACTTTGCGCTGGATGCTGTAGAAATTGGCGTCAAATCTTTGCTTATAGGTCGCATGACTTCAAAACAGGCCGCCAATCACTTACAAATTAACCAGCTCAAACAAAAAGAAACCTCCACCCTCGGATTGAGTGTGAACACCATGTTTAAAACGGCGGGTAAAGCGGGTCTGGTGAGTGGTGCCGTTTCTGCTGGACGTAATATTTACCACCTGGCCACCGGAGACATTAATATGGCCCGGGCGGGCGGTAATGTGGGCGCTGATATCGTGGGAGGTACTGTGGGCGGTATGGTGGCTGCCACTACCTCAAGCCTGGCGGTGAAAGCCATGGCTAACGCTTCCTTTGGCATGGGGACCGTGGGGCTAATCGGAGGTGCCGTGGGCTTTGCTGTGGCGGACTCTCTTTATCACGTTACGGGTATCCGGGAAACCGTCTCCAATAAATTAACGGGCATTATCGAACGCTGGTTTGATGTAGATGCCCAGGGCGGCGGCGTATAGCGTCCAATGCCTCAGGCCTTCGCCACCGACGGCGAAACCGAAATAATTATTCAAAAAAGCCGCTTTATTGCCAGTGGAGGCCCCGTTTCCACTCCCGATGAAGCGGCTGACTTTTTGGTCACCGTGCAGCAGCGTTACCCCCAGGCCAATCACCATTGTTATGCCTACAAAGTTACAGGTCCTCCGGCCACCGACCGTTTTTCTGACGATGGTGAACCCAATGGCACTGCCGGAAAACCTATTCTGACGATTTTAGAGCATCATTTGCAAAACAGTATCATCGTGGTCACCCGTTACTTCGGGGGCACCAAGCTGGGGAAAGGCGGTCTCGTCAGAGCCTATACCCAGGCCAGTAAGTCCTTGCTGGAGGCCATCCCACTGCGAGAAGACGAACCCCTGCACACCGTGCGTTTGCGCTACCCTTATACTCTGAGTGCGCAAATCGAGTATCATCTACACAAAAAATCGTTGGCTTTTGCTCCGGTATATGCCGCTGACATTGAGGTTGAGCTGCAGTTAACAGCGTCTGACTACGGGGCGTTAAAAACCGTATTAGAACCTTTTACCTTGCAAGGTCTACGTTTTCACGAACAGGAATAGCAATGGTCAGAGTTTGAAACGGCTTAGGGTTGAAATGCCGCCGCAAAAAATTGCCGGACCCGGGGCGCATATTCTGGCTGGCGGTAGGTTTCCACATGTTTTCCCCGGGCTTGCCAGAACGAAAAGGGCTGCCCTGTGACTGTTTCCACCACCTTTGAGAGAATTTGTGCGTTTTCAAAGCTGGTTTGCTCATCTTCTACGCTGTGCACCTGAGCATAACGCACCGCCGGGCGCGCCGATAATAAGCGCTTCAGGGTATATTTTGGCGCAGCTACACGCTCTACATCTCTCACCTTCGTATCCTGTGCGAGCCAACGTAAATAGGTGCGCGTAATCATTCCTGCGCCCCACTTTTTGAGTACGGTGGGCGTGGTACTCAGATCTTCAGCGAGCCCCTTAAAGATACGTTCTTCTAAAGCATGGTATAAATCGGCATAGGCGGCATCATTCCAGACGCCTTTAATCACCACAGAAGATCCCTGCGATGACCAATCTGCTGCGGCTGCCATGACCGTTGCGGCTCCCATGGATTCTCCTAATAAACCCACCTGATGCTCACGGGGAGCCGGGAAACGATGTTCCAGCCAGCGCAGGGCGGCGGTGATATCCTCACGCTCTTTGATGCCCAGGCTGCTTTCGCCCGGCTGCCCGTTGTGGGCCCGGAAATCCAGTGCCAGCACGTTGTACTGCTTTTGTAAAAATCCGTAGCGTTCAAAAGCCATCCATTTATTAAACTGATAGCCGTGTTGCAAAATGACGGTTTTTCGGCGACCCGCCGGATCCGCGGCGGCCAGGAAAAACCCCTGAATGGGGGTGCCGTCTGCGCTTTGCAAGGTCAGAGGCTCAGCATTGTCTGGCAGGCGGGTAGATTTGATGTGACGGGGTCTACGCATATAGCCATAGCGGGTTTTCAGATAGGGCAGAAGCTTATTGAGGGTTTTTCGCAGGGTGGGCGTCAACTGTTGAGCCTGAAGGTCTGTGCGGCTTGTGGCCAACGCTTTTTCCAGCTGTTCTTGATCTGCGGCATTGAAGCTCTTTAAATCAGGCAGAAGTGACTCAGCCTGAAGCCCCCGCACGCTCACAGCCCTTGAAGTGGGCAATAAGGGCCCGGAACGCCCGGCACAAGCGGTGAGTGTCAGAGTCAGCAAAAATAGGGGGAGTTGGTGTTTTAGCATGTGCCTGTTTTTTAGCATGTGTTTTAGGATCGTCCTAACAAGAAGGTGCCCGAAGGCTGCTGTAAGTGCTCACCGTACTTGTAAACGCATTTTCCCGCCACGTAGGTACGATGCACCTTACCCCACAGAGCCTGATTCTGATACGGTGTGACGGCGTGCTTAAAAAAGATGTTTTCTGCCGACACCACAAACTGTGCTTCGGGGTCCCAGATGATGAAGTCGGCCGGGTGGCCCACTTTGAGTTCGCCTTTTTCGGGACGGCCCATAAACTGAGCGGAATTCAGGCTCATTAAACGCTGTATGTCTACAATGGAAAAGCCCCGTTTGCGGGCCCGTGTCCACACGGAAGATAAGCCAAACTGTAAGGACGCAATACCGCCCCAGGCGTGCAGCACGTCGCCTTCTTCCAGGTGTTTCAAGCCGGGAGTACAGGGAGAGTGATCGGTAACCACAAAGTCAATGAGGCCGTCTTTGAGTCCCTGCCAGAGCCCTTCGGCGTTTTCCTTCTCTCGAATGGGGGGCATGCATTTGTACTCCGGGTGCCCGTCGGGAATATTTTCTGCGTAAAAATACAGGTAGTGAGGGCAGGTTTCTACCGTAAAGGGCAGGCCTTCTTTGCGGGCGGCGGCAATGGCGGGCAGGGCTGTGGCAGAAGACAAATGCACAATGTGAGTGGCACAGCCCGTTTCGCGGCAGAGTTCAATCATCATGTCAATGGCGCGGTCTTCCCAGTGATTGGGGCGTGAGGCCAGAAACGCCTGATAGCTCTGGGCTTCGCTTTCGGGGTGCGCCGGTGCATCTCCTTCTAGTTCTGCGTGCACCAGCAGAGGAATATTGTGTTTGGCCAGTACCGGCATGGCCTTGCGCAGATCCTCGGCAGAGGTGTGAGGGAACTCATCAATCCCCGAATGAATCAAAAAAGCTTTGAATCCCAGAATACCCGCGTCGATCATGGGTTCGAGAATCTCTGCAGAACAGTTTTCAGGAATCACACCGCCCCAGAAACCCACATCCATCCAGCATTTGTTAGCTGCTGCCTTTTGCTTACTCTCGAAGGCTTTGAGGGTGGTGGTCACCGGACTGGAATTGAGGGGCATATCCACCAGGGTGGTGACACCACCAGCGGCCGCTGCGCGGGTTGCGGTACGAAAGCCTTCCCATTCCGTGCGGCCGGGTTCATTCACGTGCACGTGAGGATCTACCACGCCGGTCATGATGACCAGGCGGCCAAAGTCTTCGGCCTCGGCGTGCTTTTCGGCGTAAATGGCCTGGATTTTGCCGTTATCCACGGCCAGTGTGGCGGGCTGTTCTCCCTCAGGCAGCACGACCCGTTCGCTGTAAAAATACTTCATGGTGGTTCCTCTTGCTTCTGGTCTTTATTTTAGCAAATTACGGGCCAGTGCCGTGCGGGTGCAGAGGTGCGGGTGTTATTCTGAATAAACGAAATCAATTGATAAAACCGAGGTAATGGTATGGGTATTAAATCCGATCGCTGGATCCGCCAAAAAGCATTAGAAGAAGACATGATTTCTCCCTTTGAAGAGCGCCTGGTGAGCACGGGCAAAATTTCCTACGGTCTGTCTTCCTATGGCTATGATTTGCGGGTCAGCAATAAATTCAAAATTTTCACCAATATTCACGGGGCGGTGGTGGACCCCAAAAATTTCGCGCAACAGTCATTTCTGGATTTTGAAGGCGATGTGTGTACCGTCCCTCCCAATTCCTTTGCGCTGGCCTCCTCGGTGGAGTATTTCAAAATTCCTGACAATGTGCTGGCGGTGTGCCTGGGTAAAAGCACCTACGCCCGCTGCGGCATTATTGTGAACGTCACCCCTTTTGAACCCGGCTGGGAAGGCTATGTGACCCTTGAAATTTCAAACACCACGCCGTTGCCCTGCCGCATTTATGCCAATGAGGGCCTTTGTCAGGTGCTCTTTTTTGAAGGAGATGAACCCTGTGAGGTCAACTATCGCAGCCGTTCGGGCAAGTATCAGGCACAGGAAGGAATTGTGCTGCCGCGTATTGCGGAGTAGTTCTTCATGAAACCTTTTCTCAGGCAGGCGCTAGAAGCACAACGCTTTTTTAAAGTGATTTGTGGCGCAAGCTACCGCAACGGCGATTTTATTACCTGGTTCAGCGAAATTTTTACGCTGGCAGGTGCTCACGTTATAGATATCGGAGCGGATCCCGAATTGGTCAAAGCCGTGCGCGTGGGCATTGAACGGGCACAGGCCAAAGCAAAGGTTGTGGCTCCGGTGATCATGGTGTCTGTGGGCATCAATGATGACGTACATTTTCTGCGCGTGGACAAAGAAATATCGCGCTGTGATCATCACGGTTTTTGTGCCAATGCCTGTCCTCACGACGTGTTTGTGGGACAGGAAATACGTCTGGAAAACTGCCTCGGTTGCGATCATTGTGTGGTGGCCTGCCCTGAAGATGCCCTGACGCTGGTGCCCCGGGAGCCCTTAGATACCGTAGACGCCCTGATTCAGCAATGTTTTGCTGCCGGAGCCAGTGCCATTGAAGTGCACACCGGACACGGTGACCGGCATGCACTGGATTCTGTTTTTAAAGTGTTGGCCCCTTATCGTGAGCGCATTGATTTGTTGGCCTGTAGCATCGGTGCTCACGGTCAAAGCACGAATGATTTAATAGCTCTGGCCCACGATATTACCACCCTCTGGCCGGAACCTCTGGTGATTCAGGCGGACGGAAAGCCCATTAGCGGGCGCAAGGGCTGGCGCTCTACTATGCCCGCACTGGTTCTGGCTCAGGCGTTGTTTGAAGCGGACGTTCAGGCCTTTATTCAGGTGTCAGGGGGCGTAAATGATCTCACCCGTCAAATCGCCTGCCGGGAGGGTATTCCCATTCACGGGGTGGCTACCGGTTCTTTTGCCCGTAAACATCTGGGGTTATCTGCCACTACACCTCGAACGCCTGCTATTTTTGAAGCAGCCCTTAAAAAAGCAAAAGCGCTGGTTAAATCTGCTGATGCGGCCCAATTCCACGCTGAAACCGCTAAAATGAAGAAAGTACCCGGTTAGAGGATACAAGAGGACGTAATCTATGGAAGTCACTGAAAAGCAAATTACCGACAATATTGAAGAACTGCTGGTCAACTTGCCCGAGCATATTTCTCAGGCCCTGCGCCAGGAAAACCGCCTGCACGAACTCATTGAAATTGTGCTGGATCTGGGCAGAGAACCCGAAGCGCGCTATCCCGACGGTATTCAGTACCTGAGTGAGATTACCATTGCTCAGGCGGAAATTGATTACGTTGTGAATCAAATTGGGGATTTTGGTGACGACAATCGCGCGGGCATTGAGCGCACCCTGCACCGGATTTCTTGTATTCGCAACCGTCAGGGAAAAATTATTGGCCTGACCTGTCGCGTGGGCCGGGCCGTACAGGGCACCATTGACATTATTCGCGATCTGGTGGAATCCGGACGCAGTATTCTGGCGCTGGGCCGTCCCGGTGTGGGAAAAACCACCAAGCTCAGAGAAATTGCCCGCATCCTGGCCGATGACCTCAATAAGCGCGTGGTGGTGATTGATACCTCTAACGAAATCGCCGGGGATGGCGATATTCCCCATCCGGCCATTGGTCGCGCTCGCCGCATGCAGGTCAAAACCCCTGCCGAGCAGCACTCGGTCATGATTGAGGCGGTAGAAAACCATATGCCTGAAGTCATTGTGATCGACGAGATCTCCACTCAGGCCGAAGCCGACGCGGCCCGTACCATCGCGGAACGGGGTGTGCAACTGATTGGCACGGCCCACGGCAATAGCATTGAAAACCTCATTCTAAACCCGTCCTTAAATGATCTTGTAGGCGGCATTGAAAGTGTTACCCTGGGAGACGAAGAAGCCAAGCGTCGCGCTACCCAGAAAACGGTGCAGGAACGTAAATCTCCTCCAACCTTTGACATTGCCATCGAAATTCAGGATCGTTATCGCCTGGCGATTCATCTGGATGTGTCTGAAGTGGTGGATCAATATTTACGCAATCGCATGCCCGCGCCAGAGGTACGTTATATCGACGAAGACGGTATGGTGAAAAAGATCAAAACTACCCCCGTGGACATGGGCCGTCAGATGCTCAATGTGACCGGCGAGCGAGAAAGTGTGATGAATATTTTCCCGTATGCTGTGAGTCGCAGTCAGGTGGAGCGGGTGATTAAAACCATGCGTTTGCCCGCGCAGGTGACCAAAAATATGGATGACGCCGATGCGCTGATGCTGCTTCAGTCTTATAAAAAGCACCGTAAGGTCATTGACTCCGCCGAAAATCGTCAGATACCCGTGTATATGGTGCGTTCCAATACGATTTATCAGATTCAAAAGACCCTGCGTCAAATTATGCAGTTAGACAGTGCCAGTCCCGAAGAAGAAAACCAGTTTCGTGAAATGGACCAGAAGTCCAATTACTTTGATCAAACCGATGTTCATGGCTTCTAAAGGCTACTTTATTACTTTTGAAGGCGGCGAAGGGGCTGGCAAATCCACCCAGATCAAACTGCTTGCTGAAAGTCTTATGGCCAGAGGCTATGCTGTAGAACTCACCCGACAGCCCGGAGGGACCACTTACGGGAAACGGATTCGCGACCTGATCTTAGAGCCAGCCAGAGAAGAAGTGCTTTCTTCACGGGCTGAGCTGTTTTTATACCTGGCAGATCGTGCGCATCACGTGGAGTATCTGGTGCGGCCCGCCATTGAAGCGGGCAAGGTTGTCATTTGCGACCGCTACACCGACTCCACGTTGGCTTATCAGGGTTACGGGCGAGGGCTCAACGTGGAACAGTTGGATATGCTCAATCAGGCGGCTACCAACGCTCTGGTGCCTGATTTGACTTTCTGGTTGGATCTTGACCCGGAGCTGGGGCAGGCCCGGATTCGTGGACGAGGTGTTTTGGATCGTCTGGAATCAGAGGATCTGGCTTTCCATCGCGCCGTGCGTCAGGGGTATGCTTCTCTGGCGGCACAGGAACCTGAGCGCTGGGTCAAAATAGACGCTCGTGAGCCCGTGGCGGTCATTCAGAAGTTTATTTTAGAAACTTCTGAAACTTCAATGGGTCGTTTTGCACAGTTGAAACAATAGGCTTTCCCAGTCCCAGACCCTTAAATCCCATGTGAAATAGGTGCCAAAGGTGGCCATATTTCCAAAACTGTGGCGTACCATCAAATCCGGTTTGTCCACCCAGCGATGGAGTAAATCTGCCAGGGCTTTGGCATAGCGTCGCAGCATATCTTCTTCAGGCTCGGGATCAATCCAGTAGACGGTTTCCTGTCCCAGGGTTCCTAACCCTGCGTTTAAAGGGGCTACACAATGGGTGCCGCTGGCAATGGCATCAATCAGCAATTCACCGGTGGTGTCTCGAAAGGCCTGGGGCGAACAGAGCACGTGAGATTTTGCCAACTGCTCCACATAGTCAGGCTGAGGCATGGGGTCAAAGACCGTAACGTCCGGGTGTTTACCACATGTATCTAGCAGATTTAATTCTGCTTCTGTCCAGGCAGATTCCACAGCCGGCAGGAGCACCTGAAGTTTAAGTTCCGCAAATCCCTGCTTGAGCACCTCCAGAAGATCCAGGGTCTCTGCTAAGCCGTGTTCCGGGCGTTGTACGAAACTCAGGGTCAAAGACTCAGGTAGCGTATCCAGAAATGCCTGACGATGGGGAAATCGTTTTCTCAGGGTGCGGGTCATGGCCACAGAAAGATAGGTACACTGATCTTCTGTGAGGGGAAATTCCTGTTGCAGTTGTTTTTCTAGCACCGTATTAGTAGTCACGACTTTGTGAAACAGCTTGCAATGGTCTTTTGATTTGAGCCCCAGTAGGCTGACGTGTTCTACGGGCTTTGTGCTCCACAGCACGCTGCGGGCTTTAGCGGGCAGGAGGGGCACGATGTCCACGCCGGCTTCTACCGTATCCAGAAAAATAACCGCGTCAAAGGCTTCTTCCTGCCAGAAGGTTTTATCAAAGCTGACGGGCAATAAACGAAGCCCTTTATGCACCTCAGCAGTCTGGCATCCGTTCTGCATGAGGACAATGTCGTGATGGCGAATATTCAGTGCGGTGGTGAGATAGAGCGCGTTTCGCTGTGCCACAGGCAGCGGTTGCGTATACATGCTTTTGGGAGTATACGCCAGTTCTGAATAGTCCACTACACAAATTTTGAGTTTCAGCATTAGAACAAAAAGCCTGCCTTCAGGATGAGCATTTGCGTCCAATCATCGGGGCGTGGATTCACACCAGACAGATTGGCAAAGGTCCAGTTCCACAGGGTATACTCCAGGCCGATAACACCCCGGCTACCGAGATAGGTTTCAACACCGATGGTGGCCATACCACCCATCTGAAAACCGGAGCGATAGCCCCTTTCGAGCTGGGGCTCGGCACTGGGGGATGCTGAAGGATTTGCGGTGGGGCGGACATTAGACACGGGTTGGCTTTTTTCGACGCCTTCGGTGAGGGCTTCGATATCCAGAAGCGAACCTGGCAGAAGACGTACGGAGGCGTAAGGCACAATAGGATAAAACATATACAAGCGGCCATAAGAGCCCAGTTCGCCTGCAAAAAACTGAGCCTGCTGCTGGGCCTGGTTTTGTTGAAACGTATTGGCAAACTGTCGAGGTTCTATGGTGGGATAATCCGTAAAAACGTTGTCGTCCGGTTTTTGAAGACCCTTAAACTCCACCTGAGCCAGGGTAAAGGCAGCGGTCCAACCCACTTCATACTGCGAGGGCAGCGTCAGTTCATGATACAAGGGAGACTCCAATCCAACACTCAGAAAGCGCTGGTGGAAACGCAGGCTTCGCTCGTTTTCAAAAGGGGTGTTGCTGGTGGGCTGGCCTTCATCATTGAGATTGAGGGCTGGCAGGTCCAGAATTTCAAACAAAGACATGCCTCTAAAAAACAGACGGCTAAACCCGTGGTTCGGGCTTTCTCCCCGCATCTCAATCAGGTAGTATTGACGATCTCCGGGGGTGTCCAGGCCCAGGGCAAGACCCGAATGAAAAACGGGTCCTATGCGTAAATCTTCTCCTGTGTCCATGCCCCGCAAGTTGATTTCGGGCAGTATCGGAGGGTTCATTTTCAAAGTGGGCTGTATTTGAATGAACTTTTCAGATACAGAGAGGGTTTCAGAATGTGCCTGGCCTTCAGCAAAAGTGCTAAAGAAGTTCAGGCAAATGCTGAGCGCACAGGCCCAGAGAACCGGCTTCAAGGCGTGGACTTTCGCACAACCACTTCATAGCCCTGCTGGGTCACTTCTTCAGCCAGGTTGAGCGCACTTTCTTGTGCTTTGAAAAGTCCCAGTTGCAGGGTGAATTTACCGTTGCGTTCTACAGCACTTGCCTTGTATCCTTTTTCGCCCAGTCGTATAGCTGCTGCATCAGCTTCTTCGCGGCTGGTATAAGATCCCACCTGGACTTTATAAACGCTTTCTGAGCTTTGTACAGGTGCTGCAGTGACCACTGGTGCTGAAGTTTTCGCGGGAGCGGGAGTGGCAGGCGCACGGGTGGGGACGGGAGTAGGTGTGGAAGCCGGTGTGGGAACCTCTGTGGGTTCGGGAGTGGGTTTGGGGGGTGGAGGAGCTGTGGCCTGAGCCAGGGCCGTACTTTCCGGAGTGGGAGTTGCTTCAGGCGTGGGCGTGGGCAAGGGGGTATTTTCTCCCACCAGTAGAGAGCCTTCGCCATCAAGGGTTACCTCAGGCGTGGGGGTAATCATAATTTTGGGGGTATCAGTAGTGGGGAAGGACTGGGTGTTGATCTTGCTGGTGAGCATATAGAAAAACCAGAAAGATCCTGTGAAGGCCAGAATGACCAGGATAATGACAATGGGCCAGAAGGGATCTGATTTTTTCTTTTTCTTCTTTTTCTTTGGTTTTTCGCTAACCATGCCCAGATTTCCTATACATCATTTTATTGTGCGTGCAACTAATGGATACTAACACATTTTTGCCCTCGTCATGCGCTTTATTCGCTGCAAAGGGTGCTGGTACAATACAATTAAAATCATTTTGAATCGAGCCTGTGATATGAAACCGCTTCGCATTAAAAGAAAAGAACAAAAGTCTACCGTTGTTAAACTCAGTGTGTGTATGATTGTCAAAAACGAAGAAAAGTTTTTGCCGGGTGCTCTGGAATCTGTTAAAGATGTGGCCGATGAAATCATTGTGGTAGATACAGGCTCCACAGACAACACCATAGAAATTGCTGAAAGTCATGGTGCCAAGGTTTACGAGAAGCCCTGGAACGATGATTTTGCGGAAGCTCGCAACGAAAGTCTGAAGCACGCCACGGGTCAGTGGGTGTTGATTATGGATGCTGACGAGCGAGTTCCAGAGGATATGCATGATAATTTGAGAGCGCTACTGGTAGACGTAGAGCAGTTCCTTTCTTACTCTATTTATATTCAGAGCCGAAAAGAAATTGGCGACCTGACGGAATTTTCTGGTCATCACATTGTCAGACTTTTCAGAAAAACGCCCGAGACAAAGTTCTACGGGGCAGTGCATGAACAGGTGTACCCGAGTCAGGGCAGTGTACAAATACCCAAAGAATCTTTCTATTTAATTCACCTCGGTTATGCAGACACACGATTTGTACAGAAAAAACAAACCAATAGAAACATTCCGATCATTAAGAAACAGCTTGAAGAAGCCAAAGAAAAGAATGAGAGCGTAGAAAGCTTTTACTCTTATTATATGGGTACTGTGGCTGAAACCCCTTCAGAAAGAATGCGCTTTTTTGAAGAGGCCATTGAAAAAGGCGTTTCTCCGGAAAGAGCACCTCATGTGCAAGCAAGCATACTGGAAATTGCGCGTCACTATCACAATATAAAAAAATACAAAGAGGGCTTAGATTTTGCTGAAGAAAAGCTAGAAAATCATCCTTTCTTCGGTGAAAACGCTGTTTTTCTGGATACTCTGGGTATTTTGTACATGTATAACAAAAAGTATGACCTGGCAATTGAAACCTTTGAGAAAATTTTAAATCTTCCCGATGTGACCAAAAATTTATTTACCTCTATTCAAAAAGAAAGAGTGGGTTCGTGGGGGACTTGTTTGAATCTTGTGCTGGCCCATAAGCAAATAGGCAATGAGGAAAAAGCAAAGGTTTACGCAGAAAAAGCCATTGAATTGTACGAAGGAGAAGATAAAGAGCCCATTATCAGTCGGATTGAAATCATGCTGAATAGTCAGGATGTATCTCACGAGTATTTTTCGTGGCAAAACGAAGATGCAAAAAGCTTTACCCGTTCTCAGGTGAAAAATCTGTCGAATTACTATCTCAGGCAGGGAGCTCCGGACAAGGCGCTTTTGTTACAGCATCAAAATTCTGAACAATCGGATGTAGAATCACAGGCTTATCTTCTGGCCATTCAATATATTGAACGTAATGAGCTGGAGTCCGCTGAAAAAGTGTTTGAGGCAGTGTCTATACTATTTCCAGACAGTCATTTTGCAAAGTTAGGTATGTCATATCTTCACTTGCTTCAAAAGGATGAAGCCGAGCGTGAGCACATCAAACCCCATTTAGAGAATACGCATTCTATAATTGAGGATAAATTGGCTTTATACATTTGTTTGTCTTTTTCTTTTATGGAAGAGGCAAAACGTTTTGCAGAAGCCATAAAATCTGCCGGCGAACATGATTTTGCGGAGTTGAGACTTGCGCTAATTGATGAAAAAGCAGGGCGCATTCAAGAAGCTATTGAGCGGTTAAAAAAACTGGTGGAAAAAAGTCCGGGATCATTCGAAGGGTACATTCAGCTCGGAAATATTCTACTGGGTCAGGGCGGATTTGCAGAAGCCGAAGTTGTTTTTGCCACGGCTTTAAAATTTGGCCGTACGGACTGGTATCCTTACTACGGCTATAGCCTTTCTCTGGCTGGACAAAACAAAATAGAGCGTGCAAAACAAGCCCTGTCTATGGCAGGCCGCTTATCTTCAGGTAATCCTAATGTTCTCAATTTAATGGAGCTGATCAACCAGCAGCAGGCTCTTCATACGTCATCTCAATAACCACCCATTCACCGTGCGGCTGAAAGCCCAGATTCTGATACAGCTTTTTGGCCGCCATATTATTTTTTTCATAGAACAAGCAGGGGGTTTTTTGTTCCTGCCGCAGGGATTGCATCAAGGCCTGCATACAGTACTTTGCGTAGCCTTTGCCCCTCATCTTTTTGGGGGTGTACACGCCGCCAATGAGTCCGGCCAGTGTGTTTTCACAGTGGGTCAGGGCTGCAGAGACCGGCTTACCCGTTTTCTTGAGGTAGAACATTTGATTGTTTTCAATCGTGAACCGCAGACTCTCTCTGGACTTGGCCTTCATGGTTTCAGAACGCTCATAAAAGGTAAATAGCTTATCGGTTTCAGCGGAAGTGGCTTTCTGTAGGCGCATATTATCTGGAGGAGATTCCACAGCTCCGGTCATAATACAAAAGTCTTGAAATTCGTAACGACAGAGCACCTGGGTTTCACAATCTTCCGGTAAAATATTTGCCATGGCAGCCAATAAATTGTAGTGAGAGTGGAGTTCTCCTGCTATCAGAGGAATACGCTTTTTAAAAATCCATCGTGCCCAGTGCTCCATATCTTTTTGTTCCGGGTTATGGTAACTAAATCCCAAATCGGGGTGGTAAACAGCTGGGATCTGGGACTGCTCATCCAGATAAAACACCGTATCGGCACGGGGCTTTTCAATCATGCTTCGGGCCATCACGTCGTGATAAGGTCTTGGAAAAAGATGGAGAGGGAGTGAATCAACGGTTGCTATCATACTTTAAATTATACATCGAATAAAAAATAAGCCAATAAAAAAGCGCTCTTAACAGAGCGCTTTTTATTATGTGTCTAAACTTATCTAATCAGACCGTTCAGATCGTCTACGATGGTGTTACCTACGTTTACAATCTTGGTGTTAGAAGTAAATGACTTCTGAGCGATGGTCAAATCAGGCAGCGCCTCGGTAATAGAGGTGTTAGAAGATTCCAGGGCGGTAGGAATGATGGTGTTTTCCGTACCGATAATAGAGGAACCAGAAACTTCAATACCACGACGGGTGTCAATTTCTTTACCCCGGTCTTGACCTGCGTAACCGGTGATGATGTCACCCGCAGCTTCCGTATACTGGAACTGAGATGAACCACGGGTCTTCTGAAGACCGTTATCGTTCGCAAATTTAGCGATAGCGATGTGAATACCGGTAGAGAAAGGAGGTGCTGAAGTTTCATCCTGACCCCGTGAAGTGTTAATGAGCTGACCTGTACCATCAAACTGGAAGCGGTCACCTGACTGAGGTACAAAGCGGGGGCTTCGGCCAATCAGACTCTTAATGTTTACACGGTGGAAAACGTTACCGCGACTGTCTTCGGCATTTTCCAGTACGCCTGAACCCGTGGAAAGCAAGCTTTCAAACAGGTTGGTGGTGGTGCCACCAGGGCTGGGCTCAACTTCTTCGGACAGACGAGTTACGGTGGTAGAAATTGCACGTTGTACGTGGGTCAAAACAATAGCGGCCTGATCCAGTTGGTTCTGGTTCACAATAATACTTGCACCTACACCGGTCTGGTTAGCCACGTCGTTGATGGCCTGAGCCATCAGTTTGGCGTTATCCAGAGATGTGTTGGCGTTAGAGTTATTGGTTTCGTTGAGTCGCAGTACAACAGGAACTGTCTCTACTGTGGTTGCCGTACCGCCGGCAATTTCACCAATGGTGAACACAAAGTCTCCGCCGCCGCCAAAACCACCGGCAGAAACAAAGGTGAAGGGCAGAACACGATCCTGAAGACCTGCTACAAAGTCCAGATCCAAGAAGGAGAAAATGGTCTGTGTCTCGTCGGTGTCACCCACGGTATCGTTCAGAACACCTGCTGCAAGCGCACCGCCGTTGATATCTTCCATGGTAACTGCGTTCAGAGAAGCAAAACTCATGGTAATACCTAAACGACCATTACCAGCTGCAGTTGCGATAGGATCGGGGTCGGTACCAAAGTCAATGGTTTCGTCGAAATCTACCAGTTTGTCGTTGCCGGTGACTTCTCTTAAGTCATCCATTACGCCCAGAACAAACAGACCGTCGTTGGTTACGAGGTTACCGTTATCATCGAAGTGGAATTCACCGTTACGGGTGTAGGTGATACGACCGGCGGCGTCAGCAGCCTGGAAGAAAGCGTTACCCTGAATAGCAACGTCACCAGTGTTTTTGGTTTGTACAATAGAACCTTGTGAAAAGTCGGTGGTGGTAGCACCTACGCTGATACCACCGGTACTTACCTGAATCGGGTTCAAACCACCCTGACCACCGGTTGCACCGGTACCAGATCTAAGTACGTTTACGAGTGTGTCGGCAAAGGACAAACGAGTTCCTTTATAACCGAAAATATTTGCGCCTGTTAAGTTAGCTGAAATAACCTCGATTGAACGGTTAAGTGCAATCAGGGTCGATTTCGCTGAAATCCTTACGTCACCCATGGGTAATCATATCCTCCAAATTTAACTATCTTTTATTAATTAATTACTCTGATCAGACTACTCATCGGTACTGACACACCATTGATGGTGAGGAGTCCCTGATCAGAAATCAGATCTACTTCATCGACGACACCTGTTGCATTGGCATTGGTGTTGGGATCGAAATACTCTACCGTACGACCCAGCATTTCCATTTGCTTGAGTCGAGAGGTT
>CAYFGW010000047.1:0-23484 GCA_964342365.1 uncultured Candidatus Sericytochromatia bacterium
TGAATGTATTATTTTGTATAATAATGTATGTTATAAAGAGATTTGTGATCAATGTCTTGGACACTGGATCACCCGATGGGCTACACTATATTTAACTTTGAACGTATAAAGTCCCTGTTTTGATAATTTTTGATAATTTGCGGTAGATATGCAATATAACGAGATTTGTGAGCTGTTTCAGTCTTCTGAGACTATCCGGCTCTTCAGGAGTGATCATGCTCCTATGATTCTGGCCTTTTTTAGCGGATTGTCCCGTGAAGACAACGTGCTGGTGCTGCCTGAAGGCGAATTGATTGAGCGCCTGGCCGACTTTTTAGAAGACATTGATTTTTTGGAAGTAGATGGTCAGGAGAATACCCAGCTGTCCTACTTTGAGGCCAAAGCCAAGCAATTGATCAAGCGCTGGACCGACCACGGTTACCTGCGTAACGATCTGGATTTAGAAGGCGTGGTGCTCTATGAGCTGACCCCCGAAAGCGAAAAAGCCCTGCAATGGATTGACTCCCTCAAAAAGCGCGATTTTGTAGGTACAGAATCCCGCATGAAGGACATTATGAATCGACTGCGGGACCTGGTAGAAAACACCAACGAAAATCCCGATGTGCGTTTGCAGGAGTTGGCGGCTAAAAAAGCGAAAATTGAGCGGGAAATGGAACGCATTCAGGAAAGCCAGGAAGTGTTCACCTTTGACGATTATCAGATCAAGTCCCGTTTTCAGGAAATTAACCGTCTGGCCCAGCAACTGCTCTCCGATTTCCGGGAAGTGGAAGACAACTTCCGGGAGCTGACCCGCGATATTTACCACCGTCATATGGAACTGCGCGGCGGCAAGGGGCAAATCTTACGCTATGCTTTTGACGCGCTGGATTCTCTCAAGTCCACCGATCAGGGCAAAAGCTTTTATGCCTTCTGGGATTTTTTGCTGGTGACTTCTGGTCAGGAAGAGTTACAGCAGCTCACCGAGCAGGTCTATGGCCTGTTGGACGAGCGAGAGATTTCTCAAAAAGACCCTTTCTTAAAGCATTTGCGTAGTTATTTGCACCAGGCGGCCCAGAAAGTCTTAGACAGCAACGATCGCATGGCAGAGCGGCTGAGTCGCATTATTGTGGACAAAGACCCCCACGAATCCCGCAAAATGAAAGAGACGATTTCTCGGATTAAAGAACTGGCTGTGCAGTTGGCAGACACGGAGTTTAGTGAAGAAGCTTTCTTTGAGCTGGATTTGCGTCCCCACATCTTTTTGCCCATGGAGCGCAAACTGTCGCTGGCTCCTCAGGAATATGCGGATCTGGAACTGCCGGAATTGGACCCCGACGAACTGGATGAGCCCCCTGAAGTACTGGATTATCTCTTTAACGCTTTCTATGTGGACAAGGATTCTATACGTGCACGGGTAGAGCAACTGCTGGACGAAAATCCTGCCATGAGTCTCAAAGACCTGATTCAAAGCCACCCTGTAGAACAAGGTCTGCCCGAAGTCTTTGCTTATTTAAACCTGTCAGCACGGGGTGAAGGGGTCAACGAAAAGGGAGAAATGCTGATTCCCTTTGATTATGAAAACAAACGGGCGCTGTTAATGCCCGAAGTGAGGTTCCGTAAATCATGAATAAATCATTAGCCATGCAAGACTATACCGTGAGTCACGCACCGTCTGAGAGCCCTCCTGATAATATTGTGCCGCTCTGGAAAAATACGCCCCCGGAAGAACTGTCTGAACAGGTATATGAGCAGTCTTTTGCGGAAACCTTACCCGAAGAAAAGCCCGCTGAAAATACCGTTGTAGAAGACTATGCACCGGTGATTGTTCGCTTGTTAAACAGTGAGATTTACGAAACCGAAAAAATCTGGGAAAATCTGCTGGCCAATCGTCTGCCCATTATGGATTACTTTGCGCGTATTGGCTTAGAGGTCATTATTGACCAGCGCGAAGGATTTGCCTTTATTAAGCAGCAGGAACTGGACGATACGGGTCGCACCATTGGTCTGGTGAAGCGTACTAGCCTGTCTTATGAAGTAACCCTGCTGCTGGTGCTGCTCAGAGAATTGCTCGAAGACTACGAGCTTCAGGACACCACCTCGCCCGCCTGTTTTGTGACCCATCAAAAAATCCGTGAAGAACTGGAGCTGTTTTTCAGAGAAAGTTCCAATAAGGTCAAGTTGCTCAAGCAGCTGGATCGCTATATTCGCCAGGTGATGGATCTGGGCTTTTTAAAGCTGGTGCAGGACGTGCCCCAACCGGATCAGCGCATGTACGAAATTCGTCGGATCCTGAAAGCTAAAATGGGTGGTGACGTACTTGAAGACATTCGGAGGACTTTAGAGAATCATGTCAACGGTTGAAATGGAGCACCTCACAGAAACGGCTGAAACAACTGAGCCGGTTGAAAATGCCCGATTGGACGAGCTAAAAGATCTTCCCATCCCGCCGGGGTATCGCCTCCAGTATATGGAATTGTTCAACTGGGGTACTTTTGACGGGCAAATTTACACCATCAAACCCGAAGGGCGTTCTTCTTTACTCACCGGAGCCAACGGTTCCGGAAAAACCACTCTCATTGACGCCATGCTCACCCTGCTGGTGCCCGAGCGCAAGTACCGCTTTTACAACCAGTCTTCAGGTGCCGAAAAGAAAACCGAGCGCTCCGAAGAGTCTTATGTAATGGGCCATTATGGCAATATTCAGGAAGCGGGACGCACCTACTCTACCGCCCAGAAGCTGCGTAAAGACAAAAACAACACCTATTCTGTGCTGCTGGCCTGTTTTGAAAATCATAAGGGGCAGCACGTGACTCTGGCCCAGTGTCGCTGGTTTGGCAATCAGGATCTCAAGCGGTCCTGGGTGATTGCGTATGAGTCGCTCACCATTGCTGAAGATTTGACTCCCTTTGACCCCCGGGGCCAGTGGAAACGAGACTTAAAAGCCAAGTATCCCCCCAAAGAAATGAAGGACAGCGTGGAGTTTTTCGACGCTGCCAGCAAGTACGCTCGCCGCATGATGCGGGTTTTTGGCATGCGTTCTCCCAAGGCGCTCACGCTGTTTAACCAGACCGTCGGGATTAAAGTGCTGGGGGATCTCAACGTATTTATTCGCGACAATATGCTCGAAGCGGGAGATACCAAAGATCTTTTCGCCAATTTAAAAAATACCTATAAGCTTTTGCTAAACGCCAAAAACGCCATGGACAAGGCCGAAAAGCAGTTAGAAATGCTCAAACCGGTCAAAGAACTGGCGGAAACCGTTTCTGTGCTGGAAGGCTCTCTGGTGAACTGGCAGCGGGACCGGCAAATTGCCGATCTTTATTTTGCCTCTCGCCGTCGTGGGGAGCTGGAGTCGCATATTGAAAAATCCCGGGCCGCGGTCAAAGACGTGCGTGCCCAGATTGATCAGCTCAACGAAAAAATGGAGCAAAGTCGCGACGACAAAGAAAGCTTAGCACGAGCCATGCAGTCCGATGAGACGGGGCAGGAGCTGGCGCTGCTCAATCGACAGATTCAGCAATTAGAACAACAAAAAAAGCAGCGTCAGGAAGCCCTGACCCGTTATAACCTGCTGGCCAAGGCTTTACACTTTGTGGAAAATCCCGATGAATCCAACTTCAGAAAGAATCTGAAAAAATGTCAGGAAAGCACCAGTGAGGTGCAAAACCTGCGGCGGGAACTGGCGCAAAAAGGCTTCCAGAGTCAGCGCGACATGGAAGACCACCTCAAAGACATTAAGCTGCGCCAGAGCGAAATTCAGCAACTGAGTCAGCAAAAAAATAATATTACCGGCCGGGTGGCGGAAATCCGCGAGGAGCTGGCCGAACATCTGGGCATCAGCCCCGCTCAGCTGCCTTTTGTGGCGGAATTGATTCAGGTGAATCCCGAGGCCCGTGAATGGGAAGCGGTGATCGAAAAGTTGCTGAAAGGCTTTGCCATTCGGCTGATTGTGCCCGAAAAATACTATTCTCAGGTGAACAATTACGTCAACCGGGTGAACCTGCGGGGTCGTCTGGTCTACCATAAAGTCCCTGAGAACTACATGTCTGACAAGCGGGTGTTTGCACCCCCCAAAGCGCTGGTGAACAAACTCATGTTTCACCCGGAATCCACCTATAGTGCCTGGGTCAAAGATCAGATTATTAGCACCTTTGACTTTTTATGTGCCGATACCATGGGCGAATTTGAAAGCTATCGTAAGGCCATTACCCGCGAGGGGCTTATTAAAGCCGCTTCTCGCCACGAAAAGGACGACCGCTCCGGCCATATGGGCCGCAGTCAGTACATTCTGGGCTGGACCAACTCCGGCAAAGTGGATCATATTATCGCGGATATTCATGCAGCTCAGGAAAAAGTGGAAGCCTGTTTAAAAGAGCAAAAGGAACTGCAAGACATGCAGGGCCGTCAGGATTGGCAGCTGAAAAATATTGCCAAGTTTGAAGAACTCACCGATTACGACGTCATTGACTGGGAAAGCGTGGCGGATCGCTTAGAGGCCCTTTATCAGCAGCAGCTGAATCTGGAAAACAGCGGCGGTGACTTGCAGAGCTTAAAGCAGCAGGTGGACGCCTTTGGCGTGAAACTTCAGGAGCTGGAACAGGAGCGTTTAGGGTACATTCGCCGCGAACAAGAACTGCTTACGGGCATTGAAGACTATCGCAATCAGTTGGAAGAAGCGGAGCAATTGCTCAAAAACGCCCGCTTAGATGGTGAAGATCTCAGTGCTGAAGCCCTGAGTGCTTTACACAAAGATTTTGAGGAGCGCTTCGCCGAGAACTTACAGTCTCTGCGCTTAGATAACGTGGCTCTGCTGTCGCGGGCTCTCAAAGAAGAAATTGAGCGTCGGGTTCAGGGCTTCCGTCAGCGCTTAGAGGCCACGCGCCGTCAGCTGGAACGGGCCATGATGACCTTTAAACGGCCCGATAAGGAACTGCTGGCCCGCTTTCCCGACTGGGCCTCTGAAACTTATAAGCTGCCTGAAGATATTGCCTATATCGACGACTATCTCAGCTTTTACAAGCAGCTCGAACAGGACGATCTGCCTTCTTATACTCGCGAGTTTGAGCGCTATTTAACCACCCATATGATTCAAAAAATGGCGGACTTCAGAGAGAGTTTTTATCAGCGGGAGCAAAAAATGCTCAAAACCATTGAAGAACTCAATTTGTCCCTTGATAAAATTGACTTCCGCCGTCTGCCGCTGACGTATATTCAGTTGCAGTCGGTGAAGACCCACTCCCCCTCTATTTTGACCTTTAAAGAAATGCTGGATGCCTGGGTGCCTGTGTCAGAAAATGACGGCATTTATGACATTGAAAACCTCAAACAGAGTTTTGAGGCCATTCGCACCCTGATTGAAAAACTGGACAGCGAAGAACACTGGAAAAAGCAGGTCACCGACGTGCGCCGTTGGAACGAGTACTACGCGGAAGAGTTTTTCAGGGAGTCCGGCAAACCCATGAAGGTGTACCGCAGCATGGGCGAATTGTCCGGCGGGGAAAAAGCGCAGCTCACCTACACCATTCTGGGTTCTGCGATTGCCTATCAGTTTGGCATTGCCCAGTCCACCAATGAGGCCAGTCAGTCCTTCCGCTTTATCGCCGTGGACGAATCTTTCTCCAATCAGGATGATGAAAAGGCCACTTACCTGATGGATTTATGTAAGCAATTGCACTTGCAGCTGCTGGTGGTGACACCCAACGACAAAACCCATATTGTGGAACCGTATATTTCCTCAGTGCACTTTGTGTATCGCCGCAGCAATCAGAGTTCTCACTTGCTGGATATGCCCATTATTGAGTTCCAGAACCGCCGCAACGAGTGGCAGGCCATTGCTTCTGTGATGAGTTAGTCGTGGAGATTTATTTTCCTTATACGGGTGATGCGATTGGGGGTGAAGTGGCAGAATCATGGGCAGGCATAAGCGGAAAAAAGTATTCCCACTCCACACATTGGCGACCGCAGGACCGGGCGGTGGCCTGTGAGGCTACGTTATCGCTATGAATGGTGCCCCAGAAGGTGGCGAACCGGGGCGCAAGCACTTCCTGAAAAGCGCCTTGTAAGGCTTTACCGTACCCTTTGCCCTGATAAGTGGGAAACACAAAAAGTTCCAGTACAGAGACGCCCTCATGACCATAGTAATTTTCGGGCAGCCCTGCGATCAGTCCCACTTTTTCTCCGTCGGGCAAATGTCCGGTATACACCAGCTGGTGCTCCAGACTCTGCTCAAACTCCTCACGGTCTGCCGGTGAGACCCACTTTGCCAGTTCAGGATGCAGCAAGCGCCAGAGCTGATACTGGGCCTCAAAGCGTTCGTAGTCCAGCTCCGCAAAGGTGCGAACAGGCTGAAGGGTTATTTTCTGTGGAAAGGGGCCGGGTTCAGCGGGGGCAGACCCTGCCTTCAATCTCCGCCACCAGTAGGTATTCCAGATTGCAAATCCCGGTTCTACTTGCTCAGGCGCCACAAACGAACGCAGGGTGAATCCGTGGGGTGAAAACACCTCGGATTCCTGTTGAAGACGATGGGCCAGAGCCTGGCGTGCCCTTATGTCTTTTAGCAGGAAAGCAGGATCTTGCAGGAGCGTGCAGGCCACAAACGGGGTATTGGGATCTAAGTTGCGAAAACGAATTCCTGCCCAGCCTTCGTACCGTTGTTGATTGTAGGTGAAGTGAAAGCGGCGCTCTTTGTAATCCTCAGGGGTGGCGTGGGGCCGCTGAAAGAGTTCGTGCCGCTCTTTCGCCAGGGATGCCTGTGTAAGCTTCTCATGTAACTCAATTTGATCCTTCAAATAGGCTGTGCAGGTAGAGTCCTCCCCGCGAAGGAGAGTGGGAACAGCATCGAGCAAAGGGGCGATATTCATCGATCAGGGCCACCAATTTCTGGAGTTTCTTTATGGAATTTCAACAGAAATTCAACGCCAATTATACCTTGTCTTTGTTTGAATAAATACACAAGGCCAAAAGGAGTAACGCATGCTAATCAAAATTCGCAATCAACAACAGCCCGAATGGGTAGATGACCTGGAACAAAATCTGGAAGATACCCGCCAGCAGCTGGTGGAAACAGAAAAACAAATTTCAAAACCGGAACACCGTGTGGAGGTCATTCAAGAAACCACTGGAGGGAGCGGCATTGGGGGCTTTTTTAAGCTCATTTCATGGACCGTAGGACTCGTGTCTCTGGTGGGCAGCGGACTGGTAGTCGCCAACCGTTTAAAACTGCAAAACGAAGTTAAAAAGAGCGATCTTAACCCCATGCCGGGATTGAATCTGGAGCAATTCGTGGGCCAATGGTACGAAATTGCCAAGTTCCCCGGTCGTGGAGATCGCAAAGTGGGCATCATGGTGCATTATCATCGCAAAGATGAGAATACGCTGGTGGAAAACTACATCTATCAGGAAAATGACTTCAGCGGTGAAATCATTGAAAAACAAACAGAGCTAACCCTTGTGGACCCTGACAAGCTCTCTAAGATGCAAAAGCCAATTATCGGGCCCACCGCCATGAATTACTGGGTGCTGGAAGTGGGGGGCAACTATGAGTACGCGGTGATTGGTACTCCCGATCGCAAACACCTCTGGATCCTCAGTCGTACCCCTGAAATGGATCTTGAAAAATATGAAGCGGTGAAGTATCGGCTGGGCAAACTGGGCTTCGATATTGAGCAACTGATGAAAGTGCCGCAGCAGGTGGTCACATCACCTGTGGAAGATGTGAAACCTACTATTATAGAACCTATCGCAGAGCGTGGCTTGCCCAACATGAATTGATGTGATTAGATTCACGCTTTGACCGCTGTGATTGCCACAGTGATATAAAACAACCTTTGTTATAACTAAAGAAGTTTGATAGCAAAGGTTGTTTTTTATGTCTCACTCCCTCGTTCGTTCTCTTCTTACCCTGACGCTGGTCCTGTCACCAGTTGTCGTTACATCATGGGTGCAGCCCGCTCAGGCCGCAGACATTCCCACTTACGAAGCTCCCAGAAAAAGTCGGGCCAGAGGTCAGGTGAAAATGTTTTTACGTCATCTGAAAAACGCTGAGCGGGCCCGTCAGAAAGGCCATATCGCCCTGATGGGTTCAAATATAGACAGTGCTCGTCAGGATCTGGTTAAAATTCGTCAGCGAGACAGCGCACTGGACGTGACGGTGCTGCAAAATGCCCTGAACGCTTTTGAACAGGAACACAAGGCTCTAACGGGGCAGGCAAGTGCCGCTAAAGACACAGCGCAAGCCTATATGCGCCAGCTCAATTATTTAATGACTCACACCATCAACACCACCTGGATGCCCGCTCAGGCCCGTGCCCATAGTCAGCGCATTGATAAAGATATTGCCGCTTATCGGCGGACGGTGGACCAGTTAGCCGCGCTTCCCGTACCCGCCCGGGCCACCGCCAACCTCAAGATGTATCATCAGATGATGCAACAGCGGGCCCGGCAAATGCCTCAGCAGCTTCAGCAGCTCAAAGCGGTGATTAAAAACGATCCCCTTCAGGGACAGGTGGGCTATAACGAAGTGGCCACTCAGTCGGTGTACTGGTATGCCGCTGCCAAACTTTTTCCGCAGGATCCTCAGCTGCAACAGGCTTATCAGCAGATCAAAGCCTTAAAAGACAGCGTGGGCAGCCGTGCGCAAGCCTCGCAGGCAAAGGCGGCACGGGTGGCTCAAGCCGCAAAAAACAGTCAGTTGCCTGCTGCTCATTCTCGGGATGCGGCACTGGAACAAAAATTTAAGCAGGTCTTTGAAGCTCAGGGCTGGAAGGAGCCCGTGCTGGCTCTGCGTCTGACCAGCGACTGGTGGCCTGAGCGGAATAAAGCTACCGGAGTTCTACTGGGCCGTAAGAGAGATGCCGCCATTGCGGTGAAGTTAAAATCCGGCAGCTGTCGACTCTATAATTTTACGTTCTTTCAGAGTTTTGACGGGGCAAAGTATACGGGCATTCGCCGCAGCAGTCACAGCTCAAAACCCATTGACTGCGGCAATATTTAGTCTTTTTTGGGCTGCGTTGGCATGACTGTGGCGGCAATGTCGAGGCCTTCGTAGCCCTTTGCTATTTTTTTGCCGTTTTTGTAGACGTTGCCCTTGTAGGTAAGCACATAAAAGTCTGAGCCTGCGGCGGTAATTTCACGTCCCTGATAACCGGTGTCGATTTTTTGACCGTTTTTATAGACGTTGCCTTTGGGGGTGAGCACATAGAAATGACTCCGTCCCTGTTCGTAGCTGGCGGCGATATCTAATCCTTCGTAACCGCCATCAATTTTCTTGCCGTTTTTATAGACGTTGCCTTTGGGAGTAAGCACATAAAAATCCGGGCCCGCTGCGGCAATTTCGCGACCTCTGTAGTTTTTATCGATGCGTTGACCGTCTTTGTACACGTCACCTTTACGGGTCAGCACGTAGAAGTGGCTTTTTCCGCCGGAGTAACTGGCGGCAATGTCTACACCGGCGTAGCCTTTGTCGATGATTTTGCCGTTTTTGTAGACGTTCCCTTTGGGAGTAAGCACGTAAATATCCGGGCCCGCCGCGGCAATTTCCAGGGCCTTATACCCCTTGTCCACCACTTCACCCTGTTTGTACAGGGTCCCTTTTTGGGTGATTACGTAAAAAGCGGTGTCTGCGGCCCGGGCTGAAGGGGTTAGGGTCGCACACAAAAGTAACAGGGCGGAACTCAACAGGGTAAATTTTTGCAGCATGATAAAACCTTTCGCAACTTTTTAAAAAGACAGTTGAATATTCCAGAAGGGCCAGGCGAAGAGCACGTGCTCAGGGGCTTCAATGTCTAGCAAATGTGCCATGGCCTTGTTTTCTTCACGGGCGTGATTCAGGGGAGAGAAAAAACCCACCACCCGTCCCGAGGCATAGATGGGAACGCTCCATAACGGTGAGATATTGAACCGAGAACCCTGGGTGGCAATACCCAGAGCCGCCAGATCGAGGGCAGCCAGCGTCAGGCCGCCGGTATAATCGCCCTGAAAAAAAGAGCCCAGTCCGAAGGGGAGCACGTTCACCCACATGGCTCCCCGGGGGTCCATGGACAAATCTTCATAAACGCTCAAACGCTGGCGGTAGGGCAATTGGATGGCCTGTTCCGGATAAGCTTTGAGTTCTTCACGGCTATTATAAAGGTCTGCGCTGGCTTGCCCGGTCAAGGAAAACACCAGAGATAAGGTCAAAAAAGCCCATAACATTTGCTTCATACTTTTTATGATAACATTAGCGCTTCTTCCATCATCGTCCGCGAGAGCTTACAGTGAATCCACTCGGGATCCATGATGGCGGCATAATGCTTTTTATAAAAGTCAATGGCCGGGGTGTTCCAGTCCAGCACCTGCCACATCATGCTGGTGCAATCGGTATCTAAACCCTCTTTGATCACGCGGTCTAGCAATTGTTTGCCCGCGCCCTGTCCTCGCTCGGATTCTGTGACAATCAGGTCTTCTAAATACATGCACTTACCTTTCCAGGTGGAGTACCGATAGAAAAAAATGGCGGTGCCAATCACGGCTTCGCCTTTTTGGGCCACAAAGAAATCAAAGATGGGATGCTCTCCGAATCCGTCTTTTTCCATTTGTGCCACCGTATTTTCCACCTCGGAGCCCGCTTTTTCGTAAACGGCCAGCTCGTGAATCAGCGCTAATACGCGGGGTAAATCGTCGGGGGTGCCTTTGCGAATCTCTATAGACATGGTGCTCTCCTGGTTTTTAATGACGCATCGTGTTTAAGATAAGTATAACCTTAAAGAAAATTTTTATGAAAAAGCAACTCGCTATTTTGCTGGCCGCTTCAGCACTTGTGGCCTGTAATGCCAGAACCGCCCCCCAGAGTGCTGTGCCCCAGCGTCTGAACCAGTTTTCGGCCAATAATGACGGGAACGGGCGTAAACCGGGCGTTCCCGTTTCTCAGGATAAAACCCTGGAAATTTTAGTCTATGTGAACGTGCCCGAAGACAACGGCGGAACGCGTGTTATTCTTTCTCCTTATGCTTATGTGCGCCGTCAAATGGAAACCTTTTTTAAGCAGTCTCGTATTTTTGAAGACGGTGACGTTAAAAAAGCCGGCTTTTCCAGTTTTTCTTACACGGAGCAAGGGCGAAACGGTGTTGCCATTCGTTGTATGTTAACCGGCGTTAAAGATGCCAACATGTTCCAGAATCAGGTTTACCCCAATCTGGTGGCTTACCTGGCAAACCAGTACAACCAGGACAATGTTCGTCAGTTTGCGCTGAACGCCCATTACCTCACCGACAAAACCGGTAACACCGGCAATAAGCCGGGTAAAATCCTCACCGGAAGTGACTTTTAAACAGGCTTCAGCTTAGCTCCGGTCTCTGATTTTATCACCTCAATACGGGCTTCAAAACGCTCCGCTAACTCCGGAATATGGGTAATGACGCCCACACACTTTCCGCTGAGCTGGAGTTTTTCAATGACAGAAGTTGCTAGTTCCAGCGATTCTCCGTCCAGGGTACCAAAGCCCTCGTCAATAAATAAGCTGTCCAATTGGATGCCGTTGGACAAATATTTGTTCAGGGCCAGGGCCAGGGCCAGACTGGCCAGAAAGCTTTCGCCGCCGCTAAGGGTCTTGACGGATCGGGGCTCCATGGCGTTCCATGCGTCTAGAATCACCAGTTCTTCTTTGTCGTCCATTTCAAAGCAATAGCGTTGATTAGACAGGGTACTCAACTCTTCTGAGCCCTCTGCCATTACCCGTTCTAAGATGCGCTTGGCCAGAAAGTCCGGCAAACGTTTAGAACCCAGATCGTGGTGAATGCGTGCGTAAAGCTCTTGCTGTACGCGTACCGCGTTGCGTTCCTCATTGAGGGTTTTGGCGCGCTCCTGACGCTGGCGGGCCTGAGTCAACCGTTCTTTGAGAAGGGCGGTTTCGGTCCGGCGCTGTTCCATATCGCTTTTGAGCTGGGTATATTGCTCCTGATGCTGCTGATAAACGCTTTCTGTCACATGGCGGCCGGCGATTAGCGTTTGCACCTTTTCCAGATCTCGGCGGAGTGCCATGCCGTTCACCTGATGGCTGGTGATTTCCTCGCGCCAGGTGTCCAGGGCTTCCGGGGTGGGCATATCTGCACGCAGTGTTTTCAAATCCGGATAACCCAGGGTTTCCCGTTCACGGCCCAGTTGGCTTTCCAGGCGAGCGATGTCTTCTTGCACCTGCTCCAGCTGGGCGCTATTGTTTTGCTCACGCTGTCGGTGGACTTCTTCCTGTTTTTGCCACGCCTGTTCGCGGGCTTTGAATTGTTCACTGGCCTGAATCTGCTGTTCCAGACGCTCTTCGATGTCTTGCTGACGGTCCTGGCGTACGGTGGCATAGTCACTGTCCACCTGCAAGGCCGCCTGAAGCTCCGCGGCGATGATTTCTCCCTGTTCCCGTTCCGCTTCCATTTCCTGCTGGACTTCTGCCAGAGCCCTCTCTTTTTCGGTGCGTGTGGCTTCGTAACTGCCCACTTTCAGTTCAAGCTGTTGTCGGGTTCCAGCCCCTTGCTTCAGTTCGTTCTCCAGCTGTTTTTTTTGTTTATCGCGCTTTTTTTCTTCGGCGTATTCTGCTCGCAGGGTTTCCCGGGTGGGAAGTTCCTGCTGGTCCAGACGCTCCCGCAATTGTTCCGTCATGGCTTTGGCGGCAGCATAGGTGTTCTGGCGCTCGGTTTTAACTCTTGTGGCCCGCTTCTGGTGCTGGGCCAGAGCCGACTCTGCCTGTGTAAAAGCCTGAAAGTCTTTTTGTTCGAGCTGTTCTTGCTGACGCAAGTGCTCTCTGGCCTGTTTCAGCTTTTGCGCGATGGCAGAGGTGTCGCCGGAAGTGGCTTCCGGAGGCAGTTGAGTCACGCTTTGTAAGCACACGGGACATTCGGAACCCTGTGGGGCGTGTTCCTCTAAACGTTCCCGTAAGTGTTGACGCAGATGCCGGGCCATGCTGGCCTGACGAAGGGCTTCTCTTTCGCTCTCGGCCTGTTCCAGGGTGGTGCGGGCGGTGTGGGTATTTTGACGGGCAGTTTCGAGCCGGTCTCTGGCATCGCTCAGGGTCTGATTCAGCGACTGTCCCTCGGTTTTCCAGGCTTTGTATTCCTGATCTGCGGCGGCAAAACGAGGTTTGAGCTCTTCTTCCAGAGTTTTTAACTGCACGCCCACTTCATAAAGTAGTTCTATACGTTCAGCGGAAACTTCTATGGCCTGCCACTGATCTTTCAGGACAGCGGCCTCCTGTTGCTGCTGCTCAAGCTCCTGTCTGGCACGGGTGAGGGCTTCGTTGGCGCTGTCGCGGGCCTGTTGCAGCTCCTTGTGCTTTTGACGGGCCTGCTGATAGCGTTTGAGCAGATCTGTATGCCGTTCGACACGGGGTAACAGACCTTGCAAATCTTTCAGGGTCTGTTGCCACTGCGGAATTTTTTTTGCATTGTTGGCCAGGGTTTCTCGCTCCTGAGTTAATGCCTGAGCGCGGGCCTCAAGGGCCAGGGTTTCCTTTTCGAGCTGGCTCTGGATTTGCAGCAGGTTTTTTTCTTTTTGGCGACCGTTTTCTAAATAATTGAGGTCGGGCTTCAGGCGCAGTAGTTTCTCACCCTGACGCACTTTTTGTTCCTTATCTGCCAGAGATTCACCGGCAATCCGATGCTTTTCCAGGGCGGTTTGAAGGACCTTTTCTTCGTTAAGGGCTTCCCAGAGGGCTTCAGAGGTTTTCAGGGTGTTTTCGTACTGTACCAGCAAATCCTGATCCAGCTGACTCTGGGCTTCAACCCCTTCGAGATCTTGCTCCATTTTTATCAGCTCCTCAGCACTGACCGCGCCAAGGCCCGCGAGTTCTCCGGTAAGGTTGTCCAGGCGAGAAGTGAGTTCACGGCGCTGAACATCGGCCGCCTGCTGAATTTTTTCGTACACCCCCAGCTGGGCCAGATTCATGAGCAGCTGGCGTCTGTCGCTGGCCCCGTCTTGCTTTAGAAACTGATCAAAGCCTCCCTGAGGCAGCATCAGCACCCGGCGAAAAGCGTCAAAATTGAGTCCCAGTAACTCCGGAATCAGTCGCTTAATTTCCGCCACGCTGCCGGTGGCATAGCTGCTCCATTCGTCCTCCGGGCTTTCACGGGAGTCCAGTTCTACCCGATGAGAAGTGTGGGTCACCTGGCGAGCAATGCGGTAGTCTCTGCCTAAATGACGAAAGGCAAATTCCACCCGGGCTTTCTGGGCGGGGTTTTCCACATCCTGATATATCAACTTTTTAAGATCCCTTGAGCCCAGGCGCGGGGTTTCACCATACAGTGCAAAGCTCATGGCGTCTAAAATACTGCTTTTGCCAGATCCCGTGGGGCCGGTGAGCACAAAAATATCCTGAGCGGTAAAATCCAGGGTTTCCTTGTCCCTGAAAGCCATAAAGCCTTCTAAGCTCAAATAAAGCGGTCTCATTGTACTTCTTCCCAGAGGCCGTAAAAGGCTTTTTCTAGCTCCGGCGTTAGCTCCAGGGCGTTGGCTTCGCAATAGGCCTTATACACGTCAATGGGGGCATCGAGTTGTAGCTTCTGGTAGCGGTTTTCCGTATCGGGCTTTTCGGGCAGACGCACTTCCACGTGAAGCAAGTTTTTACCCAGACGCTCCCGCAGTTCGTCTACCAGGCCCTTGCGCGGCGCTTTGACGTGCACCCGGATTTTGAGGTAGTGGTGGGTGTCTTTCCATTCCGTGATCACGTCTTCTAAGTCCGCTTCTTTGCAGGTGATCATTTCTAATGGATGCAGCAGCTCTAAGGGCTCAAAATGCACCACCGGAGCCTTTTGAGCTTCCAGCTCAATAATGTGGACGCCTTTTTCCATGCCCGCTTCGCCAAAATCTATCTGATAAGGCGTGCCACAGTACCAGGCGGGTACGGGAGCGCCTTTGGCTTTCTGACGCTTGTGGATATGCCCCAGGGCCACATAATCGTAAACGTCGGGCAATTGCTGAGGCTGTACGGCAAAGGTGTCTGCAATGGACAGAGCCCGTTCCGAGTGACCCGGTTCGGCCCCGTTGAGCATAAGGTGAGCACAGAGGATGTGAAAATCTGCTGTCGGGCGATCTCGCACCAGCAAACGCATCAAACCGGCCACTTTATCAGCGTAGTGTTGTCGTTCGCTGGCCAGAGATTCGTGTTCTTCAGAGAGTCTGACCAGCTGGCGCTCTGAAGGGTAGGGCAGTCCCGTCACACAAAGCTTTTCCCCTTTTATATCCAGGGTGTAATAGGCGTTGCGCTGTACGCGATCAAACACGTGCACCGAAGCCAGTTGCAGAATATCCCGCATGCTTTTCCAGAGTTTGTTGCTGTCGTGATTCCCCGAAATCATGGCCACGGGAATCTGTTGCTGGTGCAACTCCAGAAAAAACTGGTTTAGCACCTCAATGGCCTGATTGGGAGGGTGAAAGGTGTCGTAAAGATCCCCGGCCACCAGAAAGAGATCAATGGACTGCCGTTTGACAATATCCAGCATTTGTTCAAGAGCATGGGACAAATCCGGCAGGCGGTCTTGTTTGAAGAGGGTCTTTCCCGCGTGCCAATCAGAGGTATGTAAAATGCGCAGCATTTACCAGTCGAGATCCTTTTCTAACTGGGATTCCAGGGCCGTATCTGCCACCGTGGCGTCCACTTCCGCAGCGCGGGTCGCCCAGGCGGGCCAGGGTACGTTCACCATGAGCGGGCTGGGCAGTTCAGGCTGTTGCACAATCATGCTACCGGGCCTGAGCATCATGGCCCGTTGTTTAAAAGAGCCCCGTAAATAGTCGTATTCTTTGGCGGAGGCTTCGGCCCCGTCCAGTCTTCCTGTGACCCGCAGGGCGGCGTTGCTCACCACCCGCTTTTCCACTTCAGAAGCCGTTTGCTGAGCCCCCAGCAAAATCAGGCCCATGCTGCGGCCGCGCTCGGCAATGTCTAGAAGCATATCTCGAATGGGACTTGTGCCGCTGCGGGGCGCGTAGCGATTGAGTTCGTCTAAGACAATAAACACCGGCTGCTTATCGCGGCTCTGTGCCTTGTGCTCAAAAATATCTTTGAGCAGAGCGCCCACTACAAACATCTGGGCCCGGGCGTGCAGCTGGTGAATGTCCACCACGGTGAGCTGCTGCTCTCGCCAGTGAATGGCCTGGGCTTCTCGCATATCCGGTCGCACAAATTGCTTCACATGCTGCACAGCGTATTCTAAGCGGCGTAAAAAGGCTTTGATGGTGCCCGTGGCGTTGGAACCAAACCAGTAGCGTTTGGCCCGGTGCGCGTCGTGGGCTTCCTGACCGTCTAGCTCGTCGTCTTCAAGATCTTCTAAAATCTGTTGCAAATGATCACATAAATCACTCAGAGACTTTAAAGGCACTCCATAGGGGTCTTCGGTGGTCATGACCTGTTTTTCGGCCCGCTGCGCCATTTCAAAAAGCCGGTCGTTAACGCGATCCAGGACAAAATACAAATTATTGCCCATGTCCTCCCCAAACAAAAAAGGCAGCAGCTGCTGGCGAGCGACTTTGTACAGGCTCCAGCCGTAAACCCTGACGCCGTCTTGTTTGACGGTGGCAGGAACCATTTCGCCCGTGGCCTGATGACAGGGGGCATAAAAGCCCACATCCTGAAAAGGCTGCGCCGGTAGTCCCAGCTTTTCATAAGCGGCTCTGTGCTTATCGGTGAGTTTGTTATTGGGCTGGTCTAAGTAAAACAGGTCTTCTTCTTTAACGTTAAAGATAATGGCGCGGGCGTTGCGGCGACGGGTCTGAGGAATCGAAGCACTGTTAAAAATGCCGTGCAGCAAAAACAGGGTAAAGGAGGTTTTGGTGGCCACGCCGGAAATGCCGGAAATAGACACATGGCCTCCCCGGGTGCCGTCTAAGAATTCGTAATTAAACCAGGCGGGCTCTCCGTTTTGCAACAGTCCCGCGGGCAGACGCTGTTCCATCTGATTAAAGTAAAGGGCCTGATTAAAGTGGTCGCCCTCTGCTCGAAACACGGGGTCCCCCGGACGGGGCGGAGTATACACCTCGGGTTCAATGCGGGTGATGGTGACCCGTGCGGCATAACAGAGGCTATAGGGCAAAAGGCCGTCGTGCACCCGTTGAGAATCGCTGTGAAACTCCAGGCCTTCCAGTGATTTTTCCACCCGATCTACCAGGCCATAATAGGTGATATCTTGCGCGGTTTCGGGATCTTTGCACTGGACGCGCACCACATCGTCCAGTTGCACACAGGCGCTTTCGGTGACGCTCACCCAGAAGTGCAGGGGCGTGGTTTCTTTGCTGCCCATAATGATACCGAGAGGTTGAGTGTTTGTGTGAGCGTTTGTCATAAGCGTTTCTGTAGGTCCTGTTGTCTAAAGTGATGTCTAAAGTAATCGTGAATATAGCGCTGGAGGAGCCTGCGGTGGCCCATGCGCATTTTGAGCTGTTTTTCAAGGGTATGAATGGGCAATAAATTCTGGGGCGACCGGGAATCTTCGTGACGGGCCAGAATGAGGGCTGGCAAAATATGGCAGAGACGGTCCGCCACGTGCTGAACGCGGGGAATATCTGCCTGGACGGTGTCGGTCACCATTTCCAGACGCACCACCCCTGATAAGGGCGTGTCTGTAGGTTCCGGGGCTGCCAGACACAGGTACCAGGAGATCTGCTTTTGACCAATGCGAAAAAGCGGACTGCGTTCACCGGGCCGCAGCTGGTACAGCACCTTGTGCTGCTCCGGGGGCAAATAGCGAGTGTGCAGGGTTTTAATAAAGCCCACCACGGGCCGTTGTCTCTGTCCGTGGACGGTGCTGTACTGGGGCAAGGGGCCGTCGACAATAAAGGTGCTGTCCGTATGCAGCCATTGCTCCAGGTATTCTTTTTCTGCCCGGCGCATGGCCCGCTGCAGGGTTTGCTCGGGCATACGAACGGCGTCCTCTTCAGGGGTTTCTGCGTAGTAAACGCCTTCAAAAGGGTGGGGAATGCCGGGGATAGTGGTGGACTCCACCAGTCGATGGGTGTCGCTGAGCAACAAACAGCGCAGCACCTGCGGCGGCAGCAGTGCTTTTTCCATAGAGGTGGCAGTGCCCGGATACAAGCGCAGACCCCCCACTATCGCTGTTCCCAGACCGCTGTAGCTATACTGATCCCCCTGCTCTAAAAGCAGGCGGGTATGCATGCGCATCACCCCGTCTAAAAAAATCAGTGGGCCAAGGGCGTTCAGTGGCTGTGCTTCTGCGGCGGGAGCGATGGGCTCCCACACCAGCGGCGCGCGCTCCAAATTTACTTCTACAGTGTCTTGGCTATGCCGTTGCTTATCGGGGTCCCAGGCGATGGCCGAACCATATTCCGGTTCCCAGGCGTCTCGTCTCAGGCCCGCTCGAATCAGAGCGGCCAGATTTTGATGGATGGTCATTCGGGGTATTCCTGGTGGGTCATTCCTGAGCTTTGAGCTGCTGCTTGAGCTGTTCTTGCAGGCGTTTTAGCGATTGGCTTGCCCGCTCCAGGATACGGGAGTAGGGCACCACTTGAATCTGCTGGTGTTGATTGAAAATAGTCAGAGCACTTTGCTGTTCGGGATCTTCACCGATATCCCCCATGAGCAGGACCACAGACAGTTTTAAATTCAACTGGTGTAGCTCATACGTGATTTCTCCAAGCCGCGAGCTAAGCTCCGCGGTGGGCACCCAGGCAGAACAACTGTCGTTCAGGGTAAAAAGTGGGCTCTCTTTTTGGTGATCGGCCACCACAAACAGGCGCTTTTCTTCGGTCAGAGGATCGCTGTAGCCCAGGGCGTGCCGGGGCAGTTTTTCGTGCAGGTTGTGAGCGTCTCCCTGCTGTAAAAACCAGGGGTGTTGCCCAAAAAAATGGTACAGGATGTCTGCGGATTGTTGGGGCTGTTTGAGCAGTTTGTAAAAGTCTTTTAAACTCTGGCGGTAACTGGCTACTTTGAGCACCTGTAACCCCTGACTGAGATCCTGAGACGGCATCTTCATCAGATTCACAATGCGTGCCTTGAGGTCTCCGTTGAGGAGAGTACTTAAATCGCCGTCGGTTTCTCCGCGACAGCGCTGGATAAACTGTATGGCACGGGTCAGTTCACTGTCGTTGTTGTCTGACAGGCTAATGGAGGAGGTTTCGTCTTCGGTCCAGTCGCTTTTGGCACTTTTGCGGTAGGTTTTCAAACTCACGCTGTCGTGATGAAATTCTCCGGTGCGGTGATTGTGTACCCGCACATACTGAATTTCTCGCTGCACTCGCTTGCCCGTATACAGCACCTCTTTTTGCTGATTTTGCACATTTTTATGGCGCACGGTGGGCTGAATGTTTTCCGTTTGTTCCTGTGTCATACAAGCATTGTACAACACTCTCGCTTGTCCATAGGGTGAACCTCAAACCCCGCTGTTGATCCAGCCCACGTCATTATAAGATGATTCGTGGTAAAACTGAAAGTAAAGCAAGACAAAGGACACGTGGCATGGTGAATATCAATAAAAAATTTCTGAATGCTCAGGATTATCAGCAATTACGTAGAGGTTCAGCGCACCGCAAGGCCATTAAAAAGGCTTCAGAAACCCGGGGTTCTGAAGTGATTTTTGAAAAAAACGGTAAAACCCACACCGCCAGTCTCAAGCGTTTTATTCAAGACAGCAACCACGTGAACTTCAAAAACGCTCAGAAAGCTTACGTAACGCTGGATGTTAAAGGAAAAACCGTGTTGATTCCCGTGGGTGACCTCAATAAAAAAGAAGTGATCCAGGATCTCAAAGCCCACTACGGCCGTACTCAAAAGCTGGGGGGGCCGAAGCATCTGCGTCAGGCCTTTCAAACGAAAATTAAAAAATTTGTGCACCTGGCCCATCAAAAACCTGCTTCTAAAGCCTTTCGCGTCATCAGTCCGGAGACGTCTCAGCGGGTGAAAACCTCTCCACATCGCGCGCAGTTTTTAAAAACTCTGGGCAATGCTGCAAAATATGAAAGACCCCGTCTGGTGTTTCAGGATCAAGAGGGCAAGGCTCATCATATTGCCGCAGAAAAATTTTTCAGAGACGTGGATCATTTTACAGACCTTATTCCTGAGAAGAATCAGGTAAACGTGATTTCTTTTCAGGTGAAAGGACGCAAAGTGACCCTTGATCTGGGGCAAATCCCTACCAATAATCAAAAAGCCGTTGAATATATGCGTCAGAAATTAGATGAACTGCAAAAAAAGGTGGCACAGACACCCGCTGCTAAGCCTCTGGCTCGCATCACCCAATACGATAACAATCTGCGTTTCAAAGACGATCTGCGCTCTCAGACCAAAGCGCTCGGCATCAATTTCCGTGATCTGGATAAAGATGCCCTGAGCTATTTAGAAAAACACAGCGCGCTGGGGCAGGCCATTGAGCGGCAAAGTCTCCTGCTGAAACCAGGGGAGACAGCGGTGTTGAATATACGAGACCGTTTTGAAGGCAAAGGACCAGGTGTGCAAACGCTAAAAGAATTCAGAGCCTCTGGCTATCGCAATCAGGGGCTGGAGAAAGGCATTATTGGCGAGCATTTTGTGGTGAGCCGTGATGCCAAAACGGGCCAGCCTTTTGTGTTCAGAGGAGATGCTATGGGCTTATCTCCTGCTTTGATGAGTCCCCTTAAGGTGCAGCAATACGTGGACCGTCTGAAGTTTTCTCGCCGAAATAATCCGATCCCTCCAGAAGCAGACAACGGTGCCATGGAGCGGCTTTTTGAGGCCAATCATGTGGATATCGATCGCCTTCCGGGGGCCGTTAAAGCAGATATTTCTCATACTGAGGGGCTGAGTCAGGCGTTGCTGGCGGCCACTCTGGCGGCAGAATCCATGCTGGTGTACAAAAACGAGCGTGGAGAATACCGGGAGCTTTCCGTACAAGACTTCATTGAGCATCCGGACCACTATCAGGATCTGCCTGCAGAGGGTTTTCTCAGTCTCAAAGACGATAATGGTCAGTCTGTGGTGATTGATCTGAAAGAACTGGCCCAAAACAATGTGGATATGACCCGGGTGACCGCCAGCGATCTTAAAGATGCGCTGGAGCTGCTGGGCGTGGAAATGTCTGAGGAGATGGCGGTACAGTTTGAAAACCGTCAAAACAAACTGGAAGAACTCCTGCAAAAAACGCCTCAGAGTGATGCGGAAAAACAAATGCTGGAACGCTTTAAACCCACACAAAAACCTTCTTTTCAGTATATTGAGAATTCCCCAATTTCTAAAACCTACTGGCAATCGCGCATGCAAAATCTGGCCAAATCCGTACATCATCTGGGAGAAACGGATTTTAAAGCCCAGGACGCGGTATATGATATCTGGCGGGAAATGCGCAGTATTTCCATGGACGCCAAAGCGGGCAAAATGCCCCTCGACAAAATTGACGACATGAAGCGTTTATATGAACAGGGGTTGCGCACCGCCCAAAAGTCCTATGAAGCGGAAGCCGCCCATTACGAAAATTTGTCTGAGTGGTACGCCACGGGGCAAAAAGCCGCGGAATTTACCCGCGATGCGGCGGCAAATACCGTCAATGCTGTGGCTGATGTAGTGCCTGCCATTAAACCCATTGCCACGGGCATGAATGCCGCTCTGGCCTTTGTGGATACGGTGGGTTCTGGTGGAACCTATGAAATGGCCACCGTCAACGCCTCTGTACAGGCCATTCTTTCAAATCTGCCCGATCAGGACGGTGCGCTCGAAACGCTCAAAGTGGCACTGGGCAAAATTATTACCCAGAGCGTACTGGATGTGGTACAGGCCGTTGACAGGGGAGAAACCGTGGACTTTGACACCTTCAAAAATGCCTTTACCGCCCATCTCAGAGACGAAGTCACCAGCGGTGTCATTGGTGCTCTGACCGAAAATCCCGCACTCGTAGCCACATTGGAAACCATGGCCGGACAAATCTATGACATCTTTTTATCGGGTGATTAAATTATCGGGATTAAATCTCAAGGAGTTCTGCACCCTGATACGCCAACAACTGCTGCTGAATGACGGTGCTGTACACCGCCAGCGTCACCTGATGGGCAAATAAATAGAGGGCTTTGGCAGTGGCCATATCCTCTACCTTGGCATTTAGATAAAGCCAACCGCTTCCCATGTGATGGGGCAGTGATAAGGGTAAAAGATAACCGGTTTCAAAAGGGCCTGCCTGTGCGAAATCCCCGTGTGCTTCCACATGGTCGATATGCTCCGCAATCTCCGCTTCAGGATGGCCTGTTTCGTCATGAAAAACCACCAGGCTCTGGCTGTCCTCGTCTTCAAAATCTATTTTGAGAATGCCCAGAGATGCCGGGCACACTGTTAGCGCGGTGGTTAAAATCTGTGTGACCGTCTCATTCAAATCCGCCAGAAACAGGCGGTGACTGCTCTGGTGTAAATGGGTGAGTATATCGTCGAGCCAGCGGGAGGTTTTGAGTTCGCTATAGGCTTTAATCGCGGTACGAACGGCGGTAAACAAACGGGTATTGGTGAGTTCTGCTTTGGCCAGATAGCCGTCAATTTCATAGGTTTCAATCACCGTTTTTTCAGGGGCATTACCGGGCTGTCCCGTGCGCAGCAAAATACGGGTGGTGTCATTATTCAATTCTTCCCGAATGGCTTTACAGGTGTCCAGTCCCGCCTGTTTGCTTTCCATGACCACATCGAGTAGCACAACAGCGGTGTCAGGGTGCGCTTGCATGAATTCCAGGGCCTCGCTGCCGCTCATGGCAGAATGGAGTTCAACGGCTTTGTCCTGATAGCGCAGCTTTTTGAGCGATAGTTTGCTCATCGTGTGTACGTCGGCTTCATCATCTACGATCAAAATCACGTATTTTTCTGGAATAACGCCCATAAATCTCTCTTTAGCCTCTTTTTGTTATGTAATAATGACAATACTCTTTACTAGAATAACATCAAGGAGCTTTTTATGGATTTTCAACCTGCTGGACTTCGCTTTGAAGCTCCTGCCCCTGAAATACATGTGGAATTTAATCTGGCCCAGGGTAAGGCAGAACTTACCAATGAATGGGGGCTTCCCCCCACAACGTTGAGCTATGAAGCTCTGACCCAACGGGCTTTTGAAACCCTGGAATCTCTGCCGGATGGGATAACGCCTGAGGATCTGGAGCCGGTGTTTACAGATCTTTTGTGTGCGGTGTATCAGGACAGGGGGCGTTTTGAGGCCTTTTACGGTCTGGGGTATGCTTGCGTAGTGGCAGAACTTTATGCAAAATCGCTGAAGTATCTAGAAGCGGCCTATCAGCTGAGTTCAGACCCCGGTATTGGAGAGCTGATGCGTCAGGTACGTGCTGAAATGCATGCATGAAAAAACCGCCGTAAGTGTTAACTTGCGGCGGTTTCTTTTAGTTGTGTTTAATAACGAGCGGGACGCGCTTCACGAGGACGCGCTTCGTTGACGGTGAGGTTACGGTTCATGAATTCCTGACCGTTGAGTTGGTTGATGGCTTCGTTGCCGGCATCAGAAGAACTCATTTCGATAAAACCAAAACCGCGAGAGCGGCCGGTTTCGCGATCGGTGATGACACGAGCGCTGGTGACTTCGCCAAACT
>CAYFGW010000048.1:0-23091 GCA_964342365.1 uncultured Candidatus Sericytochromatia bacterium
TCTGGCCCGATTGCACTTTATTATTGCGAGCCTGTCGCAGTAGCGGCGGCAACCAGCCGATTTCCTGCTGTGCGCCATTAATCACCAGTAAATCCGCGCGCCGCAGCTTGAGAATCAGTGAGGGCTTGGCCACAATAAAGTGAGGGTCCCAGGCTCCCGGAGCCAGGGTGCTGCGTTTGACCGTATTGCCCGCCACTTCAGATACCAGTGCGTCAATATACGGATAACTGCTGACCACATTGAGTTTGGCCTGAGCCTGTACGGGAAAGCAAAGGGCAGAAGCTGCCAGAATTAAAGCGATTTTTTTTAACATAAAGCGTCCTTAAAATTCGTGAGCACCGTGCGCACCCATCACAAGGTTTAGATTAAAGAATACACCATGTACCGGGGCCTGGGCCACCTGAGAAAATCCGCTGGCGTCCAGATTGTACTGCAAGCGCAGCCTGGTAAATTCAGAGGGCGTGTATTGCAACATGGTGGTATAACGGGTCTGGGGAATCGTGGGAGAAGGGGTGTTATCGGCCACGGTAATCTGGTTTAACCCCATCACATCGGCTCTGAACCCCGCGTGCCACTGCTGGGCAAAACGCCAGATCAGTTGGCTATACCCGCCCAGTTGTAACACTGAGGCGGCACTGGCTTCGCCGTTATCGTACTGACTGCCAGAACTCTGACGCAGCAGCACTTCACTCTGCCAACTGAGTTCTGTATAGGAATCAAAAAACCAGCGAAAGGAAGTGTCAGCTCCCAGAATCTGGGTAGAGGCCACGTAGTTATTCAGCAGAGGGGCCGGTTCGCTGAGTTGTTGCGCGTGAAAATGACCCGCGTGGGGATCGGCGGCATCTTCACCCGACACCAGTCGGGTGCCCCCCTGAGCATACGAAAGCCCTGCGAGCAAGACCATGTTGTCGGTAAGATCAAAAGAGGATTTGGCGGTGGCCACAATCAGATTGGGCCAGTCCACCGGGCGCAGTTCTCGATCTCCTGAAATAAAGCCCTGCTGACCGAAACTATTGGGGTTAACACCCTGAAGCACCTCCACACCGAGATCCAGAAAGAAGTCCGTGGGGGCTAACCAACTCAGGCGCACACCCAGTTCGTTCAGGTTTTCACTGCCAAAAAAGGCGTCGTACACCACGGGCTTGTCGTTGAATTGCCAGAAGTGGGCATGCTGACTGTTCAGCCGTCCAAAGTGACTCAGGAATTTGCCCGCAATAATTTCCGTGTTGAAGGGCAGGCCCCTTGTGCGGCCGTAGGCTTCTTCAATTTCAAATTCAAAGGCGGCCAGATGAAAGGTGGTAAACAGGTCCAGATAGGGATCCACCGGTGCAGAAAGGGTGAGTTCCGCATAGTTCAGGTTGAATCCTGTATTGGGGTTAATCTGGTGGTGGGTATCGGCGCGGCCCGTCAGATTATAAGGGGAAACAAAAGCCTGACGGGTCTCATCGTCTAAGGTATAACCGCCTACACCCACGTCAATAATGAGAGAAATATCGGGCACAAACTGCTGCTGGCGAAAAGGAGCCTGCCCCAACTGGGGAGAGTTGGTGGTACCCGGTTGGGTACCACCGTTTTGAAACTGGGCCCCGGCGGGGAACATGATTCCCCCACCGAGGCAGCCTGCTAACACCCCTTTGAGTGCGCAGGCTCTGAAAAATTTACTTGTCCTCATCGTGATCGTGGTCTTCGCCCTCATGATCGTGGTCTTCGCCTTCATGATCATGATCTTCACCCTCATGATCATGGTCAGCCACGGTGATGGTGACTTTGTACATATCGCTGGCAGCAGGATAAGTGAATCCATCCTGGCGGGCGCTCAGCAATTGAACGGCTTCGCTTTCGGCTGCGCCAGTGTTGGCCGCTGACTGTCGGGGAGCCTGATCGGCACCGGTACCGGGTTCCTGATTCACTTCGGTACCCGCATCGTAAAAGGACAGTGCCACGTCGCCAGAAAATGGCTCGTTGCGATTGTCAAACAGTGCCAGTTTGGCACCGGTGGGAGCCAGAACCACGTCGTTGGTTTGTACCATCATGGAGGCAAAAGAAAGGGACTGACCGGGTTTGGCTTCAAAGGTAAAGCTCATGCTTTCACCGGGGGCAATGGGGCCTGCCAACATGTTTTTTACCGCGGCTGTGGCCGCGTTTTTCAGGTCTTCACCGCTGCCGTCTTCAGCCAGTTTTTCTAAACCGCTGACTGCGGGCTGACCCACCGCAAACAGTGCTGTGTCATCGGCGTAAACGCCCCACACCAGTGGAGAGAGAGGGCTTGCCAGCGCGGTATTGTTGCTGGTGTTTTGCACGGTTACCGTAAAGTCAAAGACTTCGTCATCGCCGTGAAGCTTGGGAGCCTGAACGGGGGTGTCCATGGCACAGCCCTGTAACAGGGTGAAAGCAAGGGTCGTGGTGGCCAGGAAGGCCGCAGTTAAATTTTTCATGTTAAAAGATCCTCATTATCGGGGTTAAATGCAAGTGAATTGCAAAATCATGGTATCACAGCCGGAAAGGTGATGGGGGAATAACCCGCTTAAACAGGAGTGAAAGCGAGACGAAAACCCATATCACTGTGACGGGTAACAGGTGGGCTGTGAAAACGATAGGCAGCGCGGGAAAAATAGCCGCCCTTATGGTGAAAAGAGCAGCCGCGCAGGGTGCGATCGTGGCCTGCTTCAGGCTGTACTTCACTCGTGCCGGTGTAGGGGTAAGGCGCATAAATAGATGCGGTCCATTCAAAAACGTTGCCCACCAGATCCAGAAGGCCTTCCGGGGTGGCTCCCCGGGGGTACAGTCCCACGGGCGTGGTTTTGAGCGGGCCTGTTTCAGCCGTGTTGGCATAATTGGCGCGCCACTCGTTTCCCCAGGGCCAGATGCGTTGCTCCAGGCCTCTGGCTGCGGCTTCCCATTCACTTTCTTCGGGCAGGCGAGCTCCTTCAACCTGCTGGCTATACCAGCGAGCGTAGGCGTCCGCCTCATACCAGCTCACCCCCACCACGGGATAGTCGGGAAAATCCAGTCCGCTGTGATAGGTTTTTTCATTCCAGAAAGCCGGGTGCTGCCAGCGGGCCTGCTGGCAATGTTCATAGCCTTCGGGGGTCCACCACCTGGCTTCCTTATAACCCCCTGCCGCCATAAACTCAGCGTACTGGGCGTTGGTGACGGGGCAGCGTGCCATTTGAAAAGCGTTCAAATTCACCGTATGCACAGGGCGCTCCGCCGGGTGCAGTTCGTCCCCGAGGGTATAGACCCCCGCACTCAGCGTAACGGGCGCATCAACAGCATTGTCTTCTGAAGTGGGCGGCGAGGTGACAGCGGGCTGCGGCCGAACCTGTGTTTGCAGATGTTGCTGAATGACACTGACGGGCACTTTTTCCAGAGATTCACGTTCTGTCGGTGTTAAATCCAGTCCTTCTGCCAGGCGGTGTTTCTGGGTCTGGTTGAGTGGTACATGTAGGACACGGGCGGTTTCGCAGGCCACCTGATAGGTGAGGCGTTTTAAAAAATCGTGCCCCATCATATCTTCAGCGGGGGTGCTTTTGGCGGTGGCGCTTTCCAGGGCTTCCGTGGTGTACGCCAGGGCTTCAGACTGTTCCTGATAGTCCGCTTTTAAACTCTCAAACGCGGCACTCAGGGCTTTAAATTCGTAATTGAGGGCATTGCGTTCACTGGTGATGCGCGCCAGTGAACGCCCGATATCGCGGGTGTCGTGGCGGGTTTGATCTCGGGTCAACTGACGCTCAATCCACTGTTCCAATTCCTGTTCGTACAGGGCTGTGGTGCGTTCCTGCTCCAGGGCGAGGGCTTCTACCTCTCGCTCAGCTTCTTCCAGCGCAATACGGGTGATATTGAGTTCCTGACGGGTAAGTTCCCATTCCTGCTGGGTGCCTTCCAATAGCACCAGATAATCGGCTTCTAGCGCTTCTGCCCGCTGCATTTGCTGCTGCTGAGCCGCCAGAAAGGGCAACAGCGGTTCCAGCAGTCCCAGCAACTTATTGAACCGCAGTTCCAGATGGGTTAAAAAAAGCTGCTGAGATTGCAAACGGAAGCGCAGTTCCGCCAGCTGCTGAGAGGTTTTCAAGGGCTTTATTTAAGCCACCAGTCTGCGCTATTCCAGCTCAGGCTGGCCTGTTGGTTGGGGGTGAAGTTTTGCAGATTGTTTTTGTGAGCTTCCAGCACCACGCCGTGATACAGCGGCAGGGCGGGCAAATTGTCTCCCAGGAGAGTCGCCAGTTCCCGATACAGACGCTTTTGTTCTGAAAAGTCTACGGTTTTTTGCAAAGCCTGGGTGACCACATCCACCTGGTAATCGTTCATGCCCGTGTAATTAATGCCCTCGGGTGCTTTCTGGGTGGAGTGCCAGCGCAGATAGGGCGTTTCGCGGCCGTCTTCGCGCCAGGTGGAAAAAGCCATTGCATAATCTCGCCGCGGCAGGACTTCCGCCCTTAGAATACGGGAGGCTACAAATTTGAGTCTCAAATCCACGCCCACTTTTTTCCAGGCCTTTTGCAAGTACTGCCCAATAATCTGATGGGAGCGGTTGCCCTGTTCCAGGGTGAGTTCAAGTTCTAAGGGGGTTTCGACCCCCGCCAAGGCCAGTTGACGTTTGGCTGCGGCGGTGTCGTAAGCGTAATATGCTTCGCTGCCGGGATAGTACTTCCAGCTTTCTTTGAGCTGATCGCTAAAGGCTACATCGCCTAAGCCCAGTAAAGATTGGGCAATCACCTTTCGGTCGGTGGCGTGGGCCAGGGCACGGCGTACGCGACGGTCTGAAAGCACGGGGTGGTCTAAGTTAAACAACATATGCTCAATTTCACCGGTGCGTACCACGTGCAGTTGTAAATCCTCACGATCTTTTAAATAGTCATAAGAAGCCAGAGAAAGTCCCCGCAATACGTGGGCTTCACCGGCCCAGTCCGCGGCCTGTTTGAAGCTGCGAAAGCCCTTTTCTTTAAAGGCATAGCGTACCTGATCCACCTGTGCTCGTGCCCGGTGGTAGTAGGGATTCATTTCTAACAGCGCGCTTTCCCCTTTTTTCCATTCGCTCAGGCGAAAGGGGCCTGCGCCAATGGGGCGGGTATTGTACGGGTGATTGCGATCAAAGGGCCAGTGGGCACTGCGAAAGGAGTGACGAGGCAATAGCTGTTGAAATAGACGATAATATTCGCCGTAGGGCGCATAAAAGTACACGTTGGCTTCTTTATCGCTCACCAGTTCAATGCGGCGTATTTTCTCATAACCGGGATTGCTTATATTACTAGCACCCACCACACGGGGATCGGTATTTACCTGCCAGGTGAATAAAATATCTGCCGTGGTAATCGCCTGGCCGTCCTGCCAGTAAAGATCCGGGCGCAATTTGTAATTCACACGCATGCCGCCGTCTGGCAGCATCATGACCCCTCCGTTGCGAGCGGTGGGCACGTTGTTGAGCAGATCGGCGGTGAGTTCACCGCGGCTATTCTGGCGAATCAGGCCCGCATAAATCAGATCGTAAAGGCTGCGGGCTTCAGGGCTTTGATCAAAGACAGGGTTCAGTAATTCCGGTTCACCCACGGAGACCACGTTGACAATGCCGCCGGTGGGACGTGCGGCGGTCTGTGGGGGCGTGGATAACATAAAACTGGCCGCCATCAAAGGTGCTAGCGTCATTTTGAGCATGGATTTTACGTTCATGAAATTACCTTTTTTTCTTCATATTTTCAGGCGTGGGTTGGGGTATCCACATCGCCAGCGATAAAAACGGGTCAACTTGGTTTGTATTAACGTCCACGCGCACAATGCGGTGGGTGTCAGTAACGTAGAGATGGCCGGATGCATCTGCTGCTACATCCAGCGGGGCAAAAGAAAGGGGTACAGAGTGCTCTTGGGGTGATGGGTGTTGCAGGGCACCTTTGAGCAGACCCCGGTCTGTGGCTATCACCTGATGATCTGAGGTCAGAGCAAGCCCGTTCCAACACAGTTGCTCCGGGGGAAGCTGTGTGGCTGAGGGTTCCCAGCGGTGAACGGGCCGATTTTCGCCGGGTTTGAACGCTTGCACCCGCTGCCGGTCGTATAAATACACGTGTGGGTCTTCTGTGCGGGTGGCCAGTCCACAGAAATAGCTTTTTTGTTGGGTGGCCAGGGTGGTGTTTTCACCGAAGGCGCCTACATATGCCCCGCGGGTGTCAAAATGGTGAATACGGGCGCTGTTTTGATACAGCACAAAGAGATCTCCGTTATCGTGACAGGCCAGAGACAGGGGGTGTCGAAGACCTTCTGGCGCCTCAATAAAACGTTCCATTTCTCCTTCGGGGGTGTACACGTAAATGCGGTCCTGGGATCCCGCCACATAAATCTGTCGGGACGAGGCGGCCACATCTTTGAGCTCAAAAATATGTTCCGGATGCACAAAGTCAGAGCCTGCTAAATCGTGCTCTCGCAGGCCAAACAAGAGCCGGGCTTTTAAATCAAAGCAAAAGAGCAGACGGTGGTGAGTTTCTTGTACAAACAGACGCTCGCCCTGCACGTGAACGGCTCCGAAGGCAAAATTCTGAGGACGTCCCGACCAGGGGAAAAGGAGATCAAAAAGATGTAGGTCAAAAGCGAGAGCGCGATCGAGGTAAGGATCTTCAGAGGCCTTGTCCACATCCTGGACGCACTTCACCACAGGCACGGGATCGGTGCTGGCGTGCTCAAAGGCTTTTTCGAGATGTGCGTGGGCTTTATCCCATTGTTGCAAACGCATATACTGCTCCGCAATAAAGCGAGCGGAGCGTGCCAGGGCCAGCCGCTGCTCTTTTTTGGGCGAGGCAGTAGAGGGTGACGCGTGGGCCGCATGCTTTTTATAAATGTCGATTAAGGTTTCTGCGGGGTCTCCCACGTAGGTGCGGTAAAGCAAGTGCAAATAGAGTGCCTGAGCGTCGTCTTTAAAACGAGAAGCCAGCGTTTGCAGCGCTTTTTCTGCCACGGGGCCGTCTTCTGAACGGATGGCCCACTCAGCCAGTTGTAATAATTGTCCATGAGACGCTTTGCGCAGGGGACGCTCCTGCAGGCGAGCGTAAGCGCGAGGGTCTTTCATCATTTGTGGGGTCAGGCGGGTGCTCAATTCATTCTCCATAAACCGAGATTCTTACCCTAATTGTAGCATGCCCGCCTGAGGACTTTTTAAGCGGGAATAAACTCGATGTAGTCCACGCCAATCCAGCCGTTACCGAGTCCGGTGACTTCACCTTTTACCGTAAAGGTGGCGGTGTCCCCGGCGTCAATATCAAAGGTGTAAGTGCCCAGTTCCCGCTTCACGATGGCAGCCCCGGAATTGAACGCCGTGGCACCGGGTAATGCAATGGTCTGGCCATCCAGCTCAATATCCATGGCAGGAGAGTCTCCCGTATTGAGCCAGCTCAGGTTGACCACATAGCGACCCTTGAGTTCGGGGAGCGTTAAGGTGGCCTGTCCGCCCGCGTCTCCGCCGGAAAACATCATCACCTGTTCGCCGGTGCGTCGTGATTCTGATACGGGATACTTTAAAATACCGCCGGTCTTTGTAGCGTTTTCCACTTCCAGTCGCAGGGGCGTTCCCGTAGATGTAGAAGGTGTTGCTGTGGGGCTGTTGCCGGGGGTTGTTCCAGACGTAGTTTCTAAGCTGCAATTGCTTTGAATACCGGCGTCAAAATTGAGGGGAGTGGCCCCGAGAGCTACACGGTTGAGGGCGTCTTCTGCCCGGCGGGGGTCGCCGCTGGCAAAGGCTTCTCTGAGTTGATTTCTGGATTGCGTGGCCGCAGCCACCAGCTGGGCATTGGTGCCGTTTTCGATCGCGCAGTTTAAAAACACCAGTGAGGGGCCGTAGGTATAGGTTTTTCCCGCTAAGGTAGTAGACACATTTTGTACCGCGGCGGGCACGCTGGCATTGGCTTCTACGGCGGCTTCGGCTTTGGCTTGTGCCCTGGTTTCTTCTGAGCCGGTATCCGGTGTAAGGGGTATGTCTCCACAGGCACTCAAGCAGGTGAGGCTAAGGGCCAGTATCCATATTTTTTTCATAAAAATTCCTTTGTTTTCGGGGATTAGCGATGTTTCACGCTTTACGAGAGGGTCTGTCCTGACTTTAGCTTAAATTAAAAACGAAAGCGGGAACTTTTCCGATGAAATTTGTGAAATTCAAAACGTTAACTCTGACATTATTTATGATGGCAGCCATTCCTGTCAATGCCATTGCTGCGCCCAGCGCCAAAGTAAAGCAGGGCGGTGTCGACGTGAAAGTTGTAGAAAGCAGCTCGCCTTATGTGGAAGCTCAGGGCATTTTCAATGCCCCCGTGGATAAGGTATGGAACGCGCTGACGGATTTTCAAAATTACCCCCGTTACTTCAAGGATGTGGAACAGGCAAAAATCCGTGCCCAGGGCGGTGACAAGGCCAATGTTTATGTGAAGTTTGATTTGCCTGTGGGCGACTTATGGGTCATTAATGAGTATCAGATGAACAAAGCCAATCGACGTCTGAGCTGGAAAATGATTGACGGCAATTTAAAAGGCAGTGACGGTTCGGGTTCCTGGACCCTGACGCCTTATCAGGGCAAAACCCTGGCCACCTATCGATTGAGTGTCAAAGGGTCCGGTGCCAGTAACTGGATTCAGCGCAAAGCCATTCAAAGTACCGCGCCGGATGTGTTTGAGTACCTGAACGCACGGATTCGTTAATTGAAAACTTATTGATTTATTTTCACAAAGGCCCCCAATCCGTTAATTAGGTTGGGGGCTTTTGCTGGCAATTTAAACGGGTATTGAACTTTTTAACAGGTGCGAAAAGTACTTTGCAACATCGCCATTGCCTCCGATTTTAGATATGATAATAAGGCCCAAAAAATGAAGAGGTGATTTTTAAGATGAAGTGGATATCTGTGCTCATGACAAGTCTGACAGTAGGTGCTGTGCTAACGGCCTGTGGTCCAGCACCCACCGCAAGTTCAACGGAGCCTTCCACTGCTGAAAGTTCCGTTCCCGCGTCAGACAACATGGAATCTCCTGCAGAACGAACAGAAACCACGTTTAAATACGTGGGCCAGACCCAGGATGTGGCTCCGGCTAATTTTACCGGGGGTCCCGATGGAAAAGCCGACTACCAGTTTACGTTGCAGCATACTTTTGAAGGGGAAGTCACCCTGAAAGAAATCACCATTTCGCGCGTTGAAAACGGTCAGCCCAACGGTATTGCGGGTTGGACCACCAACAGTCAGCGCCAGTACTGGATTTTAAAAGTGCAATCCGGTGGGGCCGATGTGAACGGTACGGCCCGGGTTCCCAATCTGGGTACAACATTTTCTGGTCCCGTGACCTTCGAGCTTTTTGGCAGTGATGCCGAAGGTTTTGATCTGGTTACTCCCGGAACGGAATACCAGCTGTTGATGAGCTATACGGATGCCTCTGGTTCCGACCAGGAGCTCGTGCAGCGTGTAACATTGCCCTGAGTCTTGAAAGTTGTTCTGCGTATTTTCCTGAGTTTTGCTTTTTTCTTTACCCATGCCGGGAGCATTGCCATGATGGGAAAAGCTTTTAGTCTCACGGCTTTGGTATTGTTCGTTCTTTCTTTTCTGGCGTTGGCGGGCTCCGCGTGGTTAAGGTGGGCTGAACTTCGAGATTCTGCGGGCTCATGTTTGCGTTTGCTAGGGTTTGTGGTGCTCACCTCCTGCTATGGCCTTTTGGCGGCTGTGACTATAGGCAGCGCTTTTAACATGGCGCTTTATGGCGTTATACTGGGTGGAACCTTCTGGTTAGCCGGAGCCTGCATCGGGGGAATTGAAAATTATCGTCAACGGGGGTTTAACTAAACATATGTGGAAACGTTTTTTTACGGTATGTCTCAGTCTGGGGCTTTTTGCCTGTGAAACACCGACCACAGAAAACGAAGCGGACAATCCCGAAGTCTCCACCATAAACAGCACCTTGCAGTATGAGGGAATAACAGAAGATTTTTCCCCCGCGGACTTTGATGGTGGAGCCGATGGAGAACCTGATCATGAGTTTGTGTTTACGCACAATTTTGACGGAGAAGTCACCCTCCGAGATGTGACCCTGTCGCGAGTGGAAAGCGGAACCCCCAACGGCATTGCGGGCTGGACCACCACGGACACGATTCAAAAATACTGGATTTTAAAGGTGCAGCACGAAGGGCGTACTCTCAATGGTGATGACCGCGTGTCTAATTTGGAAAAGCAGGTGTCGGAGGAAGTGACCTTCAGGCTCTTTGGCAGCGACGCCAGGGGGTATGGTCTGACAGCGTCCGGCACAGAATACGAACTGCGTATTAACTATGTGGACGCCTCAGACCAGGATCGCTTTTTAAGAAAGCGTGTGCGACTCTAAAGAAGTACGTCTCTAGACTTTTGCCAGCGGCTTGTATTTAATACGGCTGGGCACTTTAGCATCTTCACCCAGGCGTTTGCGGCGGTCGGCTTCGTATTCTTCATAGGTGCCCTCAAAGAAGATCACCTGACTATTGCCCTCAAAGGCCAGAATGTGGGTCGCAATACGATCCAGGAACCAGCGATCGTGTGAGACCACTACCGCACAGCCCGCAAAATTTAGCAAGGCGGCTTCTAATGCTCGCAGTGTATCCACGTCTAAATCGTTGGTGGGTTCATCCAGTAGCAACAGGTTACTGTCCTGTTTGAGGAGTTTGGCCATGTGCACCCGATTCCGTTCACCGCCGGAGAGCATGCCCACTTTTTTCTGCTGATCGGCACCTTTGAAGTTAAAGCGAGACACATAGGCTCTGGCATTCACTTCTTTTTTGCCCAGTTGCACAAATTCATAACCCTCTGAAATTTCGTCATAAACGGTTTTTTCGGGGTCTAGAGCATCGCGGCTTTGGTCCACATAGCCCAGTTGTACGGTTTCTCCCTTGCGCAGAGTACCTGAGTCAGGCGTTTCCTGATCGGTAATCAGACGCATCAGGGTGGTTTTACCCGCCCCGTTGGCTCCAATGACGCCCACGATGCCCGCTGGTGGCAGTGAAAAGGTCAGATCTTCAAACAGAAGCTTGTCGTCATAAGCTTTGCTCACGTGATTGGCTTCTACCACCACATCACCCAGGCGCTCGCCGCTGGGAATATATATTTCCACGTTGTCTACTTTAAGCTGCTGATCCGCTGCTAAAAGTTTTTCGTAGTTCTTGAGGCGGGCCTTGTTTTTGGCCTGACGGCCCTTGGGCGACATGCGCACCCATTCCAGTTCCTGAGCCAGGGTCTTCTGGCGATTGGCGGAATGCTTTTGCTGGGTGGCCAGCTGTTCTTGTTTTTGTTCTAGCCAGGAAGAGTAGTTGCCGTGCCAGGGAATAGCGTTACCGTGATCCAGTTCCAGAATCCAGTCGGTGACGTTGTCCAGGAAGTAACGGTCGTGAGTAACCACAATCACTGCGCCCTTGTGGTTTTTGAGGTGGTTTTCTAACCAGGCCACGGTTTCAGCATCCAGGTGGTTGGTGGGCTCATCCAGCAGGATCAGATCAGGCGCCGATAAGAGCAGGCGGCACAGAGCTACCCGACGGCGTTCACCCCCGGAGAGATTGTCCACGCTGGCATCTCCGGGAGGGCAGCGCAGGGCTTCCATCGCCATTTCCACTCGATTGTCCAGATTCCAACCGTCGTGGGCTTCAATTTCGTCCTGTAAGCGGGCAAATTCATCAGCGGTTTCTTCTGAGTAGTTCATGCTGAGTTCTTCAAACTTTTGCATCAAATCCCGCACGTGCCCCACGCCGTCTTCGACATTTTCTTTAACGGTCTTGCTGCTGTCTAATTCGGGTTCCTGGGACAAATAACCCACGGTAAAGCCTTTGGTTAAACGGGCTTCTCCCTGATAGGCGTCGTCAAGGCCCGCCATGATTTTGAGCAGGGTGGATTTCCCCGCCCCGTTGTGTCCAATAATGCCAATTTTTGCGTCAGGAAAAAAGCTCAGGGTGACATCTTTGAGTACTTCACGGTGGTTGGCTCCCACTTTTTTGTTGAGTTTGTAGGTCTGGAAAATATATTGTTCAGCCATGAAAAATCCTTTGTATGGTTTATTACTGAATTTTAACAAGAAGTGTACGGGGTTCGTGTTAATATACTTTAATTATTGTGGACAATGAGGTCTTTTTCGTGGACGCACGCATCGTAATTGTAGACGACGAACCTGAAGAAAATACGCTAATTTACACCAGGGTACTGGAACAGGCGGGCTATACAAATTTGGAATTTGTAAAGTCAGTAGATTTACTGGTGGAATTGCTCAATGGGTCTGTGGATCCAGGTCAGCAGGACGTAGATTTGATTTTAATGGACGTACTGATGCCTGGCAAAGACGGTATTGAGGGCATTTATCAGGTGAAGCAATACGAGTTGTTTAAAGATATTCCCATTGTCATGCTCAGTGCTTCTGACGATAAACAATTGCTGAAAAAAGCCTTTGAAGCAGGCGCTCTGGACTATATCACCAAGCCGGTGGATATGATCGAGCTGAACGCTCGCGTGGGGTCAGCACTGCGACTGAATGAAGAACTCAAGCAGCGCAAAATGTGGGAAAAAGAATTGCTCGATATGACCCGTAGTCTCATGTCCAACAATGCCAAACTGGAACAGGCCTCTTTTCTGGATCCGGTAACGGGTTTGTTAAACCGCAAAGCCTTTGATAAGCGACTGCAAGAAGACTGGATTCACGCTTACGTGCAAAAATCTGAGATTGGTCTAATTCTGGTGCAAATTAACGATTTCGCCAGCTTTAACGAACAAAAGGGTGCTGTACAGGGCGATGCCTGTCTGGTGCTGATTTCTGATGCATTGCAACCCTTTGTCAAAGAGCGCGGACTGCTTGCTCGTTTTGGCGGTACGCTTTTTGCACTTCTGTATCCCGCTTATACTGAATCAGAAGTTAAGCCGCTGGTGGCTGATATTGAAAAAGCCGTTGAAAAACTTGCCATTGAACACGCTGATTCTAACACCGGTGTGGTAAACGTTTCCCTGGGCTTTGCTATGGTTGATCCTGCCGAAGCGCCCGGCCCCATGGTGTTATTGCAGGCGGCGGATCTGGATCTGGCCACTGAAAAGCTGGATGAAGCCCTTGATGCAGAAATGCGTGATGCAGAAATGCGCGAAGCATAATTTGCGCAATCCCCTCACAGAGTGAAAAGACTTTGTGATAGACTGTGTAACAGCCTGCGGGTGTGGCGGAATTGGCAGACGCGCTAGATTTAGGCTCTAGTGTCTTTACGACGTGGAGGTTCAAGTCCTCTCGCCCGCACTATTTTCTCCTTTGAGGTTTCTTATGGAACCATTTTCAGCAACACATCGTACCGCCACGCGTACTTCTTTTATGCATCGGCGTACCGCTCCTGGTGAAGTGCCCGGCACCCTGGTAGCCGATCCCAATTCTCCTGATCCTATTTTTCAAATTATGCAGTACGATGCGGATCATCTCACGGAAGATCAAAAAGCGCCTTTAGAAAAAGTGTTGCAAAGTCAGCCCAAAACAGACCAACAGGGCGTCACCTGGATCAATATTGAGGGCCTCGGGGACACCCGTGCTGTGGAAGTGATGGGCAACGCCTTTAAGCTTCATAAACTGGCCCTGGAAGACGTGGTGAATGCCCACCAGCGTCCCAAGCTCGAAACCTACGACAACGTGGTGTTTGTGGTGGCCCGGATGCCCCATCCGGAAGTGCTCAACGATACCGAGCAAATGAGCTTTTTTCTGGGGCCCAATTTTTTGATTACCTTTCAGGAAGGCACCCCCGGTGATATCTTTGAGCCTGTCAGAGAGCGTATTCGCAAATCCAAGGGACGTATTCGCAAGGCCAATGCCGCCTATTTGCTGTATGCCCTGTTAGACACGCTCATTGACCAGTATTTCCCGCAGCTGGAATACTATGCAGATCTGCTCGAAAGCATTGAAGACCGCATCTTAAAATATCCCCATGCGGAAGTCACCTCAGAACTGCACACCATTCGCCGTCATATGCTGTTTTTACATCGCTCCATTCGCCCTTTGCAAGACATGGTGAGTGCCATTATGCGCGAACAGCGTTTTGTGGACGACGAAACCCGCGTGTATCTGAGAGATTGTCAGGATCACACCTCGCAGCTCATGGACATGTTGGATACTTATCGAGACGTGGCCACTCAGCTTATGGACATGGCATCTTCAGCGGTGGACCAGCGCATGAACGAAATCATGAAGTTTTTAACGGTCATGTCCAGTATTTTTATTCCCCTGACCTTTATTGCAGGCATTTACGGCATGAATTTTAATCACGAAATTTCACCGTACAATATGCCGGAATTGCACTGGGTCTATGGCTACCCTTTTTGTTTAGGACTTATGGCGCTTTCTGTGATTGTGCTGATTGTATTTTTCAGGCTTAAAGGCTGGCTGGGCATTCCTGATGCAGATCGAGCCCCCCGCAAAAAACCCCAGATGACCCAGATGAATACGCCAGGGAACACGCCATAAATATCCCATAAGAACTCTGGTTAATATGCCGTAAAAAGCATAGAGACTGCGGTTTTCCGTGTGTTACGAATAGAATAACAAACACACGCAAAGGATACTTTATGAAGAAAATCTGCTATACAACTTTAATCTCATTACTGGCGTTAGGTGCCTGTCAAACACCACCTTCCACGCCCAACGGGGTGCCTTCGGATACCACTCCCCGGGCCCAGTCCACGCAGTCAGATGCACAAACGAGTACACAGACCCTAACCACCAATAACAATGTGATCATTAACAACAACAGTGCTGAACTTCAGTCTCGCATACATCCCAAAAATCGTGCGGTGAGCATCTCTAACTTCAGTACGCAAAACAATGACCTCCAGCTCACTTTAGTGGCTGAAGTGGATCCCCCCAGCGTTCAGGGACAAAGCGTACAGGCCACCAATGTATCTATTCAGGGAAATTACGCCTACGTGAGTTACGACGTGGCGGGTCCTGAATTTTCTGGCGGCGTCTATATTATTGATATATCTAATCCCTCTGAGCCTCGTCTCATGTCAGAACTGCTGCGTTCAGATCTGGATTACTACGACGTGCGGGTAGAGGGTAATACGTTGTTACTGCCCGGTGCTGAAAAAGGCAATGGTGCTGCTATGGGCGTGGTGGAGTTAATGAACGGCGGAGCCGGATTTGCCGGAGAGAAAACCCTGATTAACCTGCCGAGTTTTGCGGCCACCGATGTAGATACCCACAACGGTTCTGCCTATGTAACCGTGGGCGACCAGGGTGGAGGTGTCGTCAAGCTCTCGCTGGATAACTACGAGCGTCAGGGCTTTTACAACTTTGAAGATGCCCGGGGCATTGATGAGTATTACAGCGATCGTGTAGACGATGCGCCCGGTGACTTTGATGACGGAACCTTATTGGGTGTTTTTGCGGGAACACCCGGACGTCTGGCGTTAATTACCCCGGATTTAGAAGAGGTGGCCAGCTATTCGTACAGCAATGCCGCTACCATTCCCGTCTCTAAATCTACTATTGACATTACTGGTCAATTTGCATATCTCGGAGCGGGTGACGGTGGCACCAAAGTGGTGGACTTATTTACCGGTCGCAGCGTGAATCAATATCGCTCAGAAAACGGCATTACCAACGGGATGGCGGTGACCGACAATCGTGATGAGGGTTACGGCTTTATGGCTCAGGGCGAAGACGGCGTGGCCGTGGCCCATACCAACCGGAATACCGGTGCCTTAGACGTTATGGGAACCCTGGACCTGGAGGGTTCGAGCAATATGGTGGCTTATCAGAATAACGTACTCTTTGTAGCCAACGGCAACGGTGGTCTGAGTATTTTAACGGTACAAGAAACCGCAGCACCCCAGACCGTGCCTCGTTATCAGTCGGTGTTTGTACGACAGTTTGATAACCAGAGAGAGAACGGTTTCCTCTCCGTGTTTAAAGGCACCATTACGCTAACCGGTGATGTGAAAGTCGCTGGCGTGGTGTTTGACACCAACAGTAACGTGCCCAATTTGAGAGCTTCTGATCAGGTGTTTGCCAGCCGTATTAGCGAAGATCTGCCCCAGCGCTTAGACCAGGCGAGGGTGCGTCACTTTGAAAGTCAGAACCCTGATTATGCCAGGGTGATTGACGACAAAACCGTTGAGTTCTCTACCGGCATTACCAACGGCGCGGACGATTTCCGTCTGATTCTGGACTACGGTGAAAATGCGGTGGCCAGTGATACCAGCATGACCATTACGCTGGATACAGATACAAGTACGGGTACCGGCATTATTATTGGTGAAGACAAACAAGAAAATGCGACCCGTACTGCCACGCTGAGTACCGCTCAGGGCATTGTCATCGATAGCGATGCCACCATCAGAACTCCCTCAGAAGATCGCGATCTGATCGTATTGCGTGAGGGCGGAACTGATGAAATGGACGGCAGCTTTCAAGTGAGACGTTAAGACGCTAACCGCTCTTCTACATCTTTTTTAAGTTGATTAAGGCCCTGGACGACTTCTTCCTGTAAGTCTGTCCAGGCCTTTTCTTCTACTTCCTTTTGATAAGCATAAGCCCTGTCATCAAAATCCACTTGCTGACGATCCAGACGAATGCGTTCTCCTCTGGCTGAGGCTTCAAAGGGCCTGAGTAAAGTGCCCGTGAAAACATCAATAGCGATGGCTTCCAGCGTGATATTGCTCTCATAGGCTATGTTGTTAGAAAAGGAATCCAGAAAGCCCACCTGCTGCTGGCGACCGGGGCCAAACTGATGGCTGCCGGTAATCACCAGCAGAATATCCGTTTGAAAGCGGGAACCCAGGGTGCGCAGGGTTTCAAAATTTTGTGCACCCGCTGAAAAGGTGGGGGGAATAAGCACGGTTTCCTTGACACCGTTAGTGCTTTCAAAGGTCTCGCGGGCAGCGTCAAAAACGCTTTCCTGATCCACCTTGTCAAGCTGGCTGTTGAGCTGGTAGTACACCACCCCCACACGGATGGGGAAGTTCAGCACAATTTCTCGTTTGAGATTATCTCGCAGCTGTTGTTCCTGACTATTCACCACCTGGCCCGTGAGTAGATTGGCCAGTCCACCGCCGGTAGAGTCAGTGCCAGCGATAGGCTCCGGATGAGCCGATCCAGGAACCGTGGCTGCAAAATCTCCAGAACCACAGGCAGACAGTAAACAAGTGGTTAAAATAAAGGGCCATAAACATCGCAACATAAGACAAATATCCTTCGTGATAGATTAAGATGATAGATGAAGGGATTAAAAGGTCAGGCGCATGCCCAATAGAGTTCCGCCTGCCAGGGTGATTTCGAGATTTTCGCGGGGTACCCAGGCCAGTTCAAGACCCGTCTGGGGACCAAACTGCAGACTGTTAAGGGGATTTGACTCTCCCAGCGAAAGGCCCAGAGTCATATTGAGGCGCAAAATAAAGGGAATGTCGAATTCTTGCAGGCTATAGGCTACCGAAAGCCCCACGTCCGGTACCAGTTCGTTGCGTACGGTGGTGTCCCCCGGAATCAAATTGCTGGTTTTCTGGCGCACGTGTAATCCGCCAATCCAGCCCAAAGACAAGCTTTTATCGACGTAGCTGCGCGCTGCCAGACGTAATCCAATGCGCGGAGGTTCATTTAAGTTGGGGCTAAAACTGCTGGTATAGCTCATCGTGTTAGCGTAAAGCCCTCCGGAGAATCCCCCCAGTCCGTAATCGTAGGCGGCACCGTAGAGGCCGATACCGATGGTTTGTCCTTCGGCAAAGTCCGCACTGCGTTGTACGGCAGCTTCTGCGGGTTTATCCATATAGGGAGCACAGGGGGCTAACATCAGGCAGCTAAGAGCGAGGATATTCAGGGAACGACGAAAAAATACAAACATAATAAGAGTCCTTTTGAGATTGAGGTGATTGAAATGATGGGCAGGGGATCAAGACGCGGCTGAAGAAGTCGGGCTCGACGTGGGGTTAGGTGTGGGGTTAGGTGTGGGAATAGGTGTCGGAGACGGTGTAGGTGCTGGAACTGGATTGGCCAGTCGCTCTTCCACGTCTTTTTTGAGTTGTTCAAGACCCTGAACCACTTCTGCCTGTAAGTCTGTCCAGGCCTTTTCTTCTATTTCCTTCTGGTAAGCATAGGCCTTGTCCTCAAAATCCGCCTGTTGGCGATCCAGACGAATACGTTCTCCTCTGGCTGAGGCTTCAAAGGGTCTGAGTAAAGTGCCCGTGAATACGTCAATAGCGATGGCTTCCAGCGTAATATTGCTGTCATAGGCCACCGTGTTGGAAAAGGACTCTAGAAAGCCTACCTGCTGTTGGCGACTGGGAGCGAACTGATGGCTGCCGGTAATCACCAGTAGAATATCCGTTTGAAAGCGGGAACCCAGGGTGCGCAGGGCTTCAAAATTTTGTGCACCCGCTGAAAAGCTGGGGGGAATAAGCACGGTTTCTTTGACGCCGTCGGTGTTTTCAAAGGTCTCACGGGCGGCCTCAAAAACGCTTTCCTGATCCACCTTATCAAGCTGGCTGTTGAGTTGGTAGTACACCACCCCCACGCGGATGGGAAAGTCGAGAATAATCTGGCGGGTCAGATTGTCTCGCAGCTGTTGTTCCTGACTGTTGACCACCTGGCCCGTCAATAAATTGGCCAATCCCCCGCCGGTGGGCATGCCCGTGGCAGAGGGAGTGGGGTAAGCTCCGGGGTAACTATTTGTGCTATTGGGAGCGGGTCCGCAGCCTGCAAGAGAAAGAGCCAGAGCTGCTGAACAAAGCAGGGTCGCGGTAAAAGATTTGAACGATTGATGCATGATGAAAATATCCTTTTTTGATGTAAGTTGATTTCACTATAGAATATATTTACTTTTTTGTAAATATATTTCGGCAAATTTTTTTGAAAAATCTCGGAGATCGGAACTTTTGTAGGTGTTAGCCGTCTGCTAAAATAAGTACACCAAACCCTCAGGAGCCGCCCATGCGTTTAAAAAAAGCCCTTGTCTATTCATTTTTTGCCGGTTGTTTATTACTCAATGCCGGATGTACAAGTCAGGCTGACGAATTGATCAATCAGCAAAATACCGTCCTGGCCAATGACCCCAATAACGTGAATGCCCTGATTCTGCGCGCACAGGGATTCAAAGACAAAAGAGAACCCCAGAACGCCCTTGCGGATCTGAATCGTGCCATTGAACTTTCTCCCGACTCTGCCCGGGCCCTCACTCTGCGGGGAGCCGTTCATATGGACACCATGAACTATGAAGCGGCTATCCAGGATTTTGATCGGGCCATTGAGAACAATCCCGACGCCTCTGAAGCCTTTGCTCTGCGGGGGCAAAGCCGTGTAGAAGCCAAGCAAAATTACCAGCTGGCTTTAGAAGATCTGGATACGGCCCTTGAAAAAGGGGAAAGAACAGCACAGGTGCACCGTTATCGCGGTCTGGCTCTGGTGAGGTTGTCTCGTCGGGATGAGGCCAGACAGGCTTATGACGAAGCGCTCAAAATTTTAGAGGCCCCACCGGCTGAAGGTCAGGAGCGTATTCAGGGCCGACAAATGGTAGAAATTGCCTCAGAAGCGCTGACCCAGAGCGGCGCCAGTGCCAGACTGTATCTCGTTCGCGGTCAGGGATATCAACTTCAAAACAATCATAGAGAAGCCATTGATGATTTTACCGCAGCACTGCGAGAAGATTCTCGCTCCATGTTGGCCTTTCAAAAGCGGGCCGACAGCCACCACGCCACGGGCAATTGTGACGCCGCGATTGCGGATCTGCAGTCTGCCTGTCGTCTGGGCAACGGCGGTCTGTGTGAAAGCATTACTCTGGACTGTGAAGCGGACGATCGTCCTAATGCCAACAGTACGTCCACAAATTCTGAAGTGGAAGCGGATATTGACGAGATCAAGTCCTGAAGAACACCCTGGGGCGCACGGCCCGTTACCTCAGCCTTTTATGGGTTTTGTGTGGCGGGTTGGGCGCCTGTACCGCCGAAGGTCGCTTTTTTTCCGGCTGGCGCGTGGGTGCGGGCACCTCTGTGACGCTGGGAGATACTCCCTATCCTGATTATAGCTGGCGTCTGACGGGCGAAGAGTTGGTGGTGTCCGGCAAAAGTCAGTTGGATTTAGAGACCCTTTTTATTCGTTTGCAAAATAATCAGCGGGTGTTGGCACAACAACAGGTGCGCCCGGATTCCGATGGCCGTTTTGAGGTCCGTTTTCGCGATCATATGCTGGCAGATACGATCTGTGTAGAGAACTTTTGTAGCGATCTTTAGCAGCGATTTTAGCTCACCGCGCGCGCGGCGTGAGCGCCCAGTAAGGGCAAAATTTTCTGTGCCACCGGATCCTGATGCAGGGCGCGATCCAGATAAAACCAGCCCACGCCATCTTTGATCTCAATAGGCAGCGTGGTGCCCGTCAGTGTGGGGGTGTCACCGCTGAGTTCTTGAAGCACTTCATCCACACGGGCGTTCGGGTCATCGAGGGTACTGCTAAAGAGGAGGCGGGGTTCTTTCCCATCTTGTTGCAAATACAACAGAGCCAGATCGCTGTCAGAGAGAGAACAGGCGGCTTCCACCAGGCTTTGGAGACGTTCTTCAGACGTTTGATCGCCGAGGTCTAAAGCCAGTTGATGCAAGTAATGCAAACTCTGTTCCAGCGTGATGGCGTGGTGCAATTCGTCAAAGGTGCGCAGGGCGGATTTGACCGCCGAATACAAACGGTTTTTGGTCATTTCTGCTTTGGCGAGATACCCGTCAATTTCGTAGGTGTCGATCACTTCTCTTTCCGGTGCAGCACCGGGTTGTCCGGTGCGCAGCAAAATACGGGTATGTTTATTGCGCTGGCGCAGCCAATCGCAAAACTCCAGACCCGCATGTTCGCTTTCCATGACCACATCCAGTAAAATAACGGCGGTTTCCGGGTGTTTGGTGAGGTAAGCGCGGGCCTCTTCGGCAGAATACACCGCTTCAATACGCACCTCCTGCTCTTTCAGGCGCAGTCCCCGCAGAGCGAGGCGGGTAATGGTAAAAATATCCGGTTCGTCATCTACCACCAGTAGGGTAAAGCTCATAAATTATTCTCCTTTGAAAAGCTCAGCACCACACAAAGCCCACCACTTTCAGGGTGCACCAGTTTAAGACTGCCACCAAACAAGGTGTGCATAATATTTTCAGCAATGGTCAAACCCAGTCCCACGGCTCCGGTCATGCGTTGGGTGGTGAAAAAGGGCGTTTGTACCCGTTCTCTCAGGGGTTCAGGAATACCGGCACCCTGGTCAATCACGCAGAGTTGCAGCATCTGCGGGTCATAAGGGGCAGCCTGCAGCCGCAGAATCACGTCTCCATCCGCTTCCGGGTAAGCATGCATTTCTATATTGAGTAATACATGCATCAGCACTTCATCCAGAGCGTCCGGGTACAGTAAAAAATCCCCCGCCAGTGCTTCATCAATTTGCATATCCAGTGCCAGATTGCGGTAGGAACTTTGCTGGTAATGCAGTTCAAAATTGGGCAGGTACTCTTGCCAACTTACCAGCGTGGGCTGAATGTATAGCTCTCTGGGGGAAATTGCCTTCATGGTTTCCACCAGAAAACCCATGCGTTCCACATGGGACGTAATCAGTTCGCAGGCCTCGCTGTGTAATTCAGGGTCGTTTTCTTCTGCCAGCAGGCTGCTGGTGGTTTTTAAAATGCCCAGGGGCGTGTTAAATTCGTGAGCAATACCTGTGACCAGTTGTTGCAGCATCAGTTGGCGCTGACGTTCCTGTTCCAGTTCTCGCGTGCGGGCTTTGAGTTCTTGTTCGTAACGCTCCTGATTGGCCTGACGCATTTTCTGGCTCACGGAACCAATCACCTGAGACAAAAGGCGGGGGGAGCGGGTCAGAAGGGGAAAAAAGGCGTCCTGGGAGAGCACAAAAAACTGACTGTCTTCCAGGGTTTTGACGCTGGCGGTGCGTGCTCCGCCTTCCACCAGCGCAATTTCACCAAAGCATTCTCCCGCCCGCATGATGGCCAGGTGCTGTTCCATTTCTGCCTGGGGTTTAAAGATTTCTACAGCACCGGAAATAATCAAAAAAAGTTCCTGAGCCGCATCTCCTTCTGAAAACAAAAGGGTGTTGGCGCTGACTTCTCGTACCGTGCCGGCGGCTTCAATAGCGGGCAATTGCTCCGCATCTACATGTTGAAAAAACGCCAGTTCACGAATAAATTCTTGAACATTCTGTCCCATAACACTAACTCCTGCTCAAATCATTGTAGGGGTATTTTTGTTCAGTTGCCAAGTTTTTAAGATTATGCTAATTTGTTGCCTAGAGGTGGCCCATGTCCCAACAACATTCCGCAGAAAAATTTTTAGCACTTCAGCAAGAGGCTGAGGCCCTGGTCACTGAAATTCAAAAAATTCAGCAAAAACTGCCTACCATGGTGGCACCCGGCTATCGCATGAATGCCCAGAATCGCCTGCGGAGTTTGCAAACCCGCTATAAAATGAAGCGTCAGGCTCTGCGCCCGCTGGGGTTACAGCTCCGGCAGGAGATCATTAAAGAGCAAATTACACAGTGGCAAAAAGCCGCTCAGGATCAGGACGCTGAAGCCTTGCTGGAGCGTTTGCTCACCGAAAGTTTGCCCCCTATCAAAGCCGCTTTAACACAGCCCCCCTACGGAGGAGCGGCCTGGAAGGACGCCCTGCAACAGCTGGAACAGGGCTTATCTCAAATTCAGCAACTGTGGCAGGCCAATCAGCCTCTTTCAGAAAGTCATTATCGCGCTCTGAAACACTGGGCCATGCCTGAAAAAGCCAGTGCCTCTGAAAAAAGTTTGCTGCGCCGTTATACCCTGCTTCTTGAGCGAACCTGTCAGGCAGCCTTTACGCCCGCATCAGCAGCGGTTTTGCCCGTAAAGAAAACCTCTCGCAGCTATAACGATGCGCTGGTGGAAGGGATGCATCATATTAAAATGGCTTTTGAACGGGTGCCGCCCCCGGCGATTATGATTAAAGCGGGCATAGAAACCCTCACCGAAGCCGTGAAGCTGAACCCTGGCGGCTTTGAGGCCTACTTTTCGCTGGGCTATGTGTTTGCCCAACTTGAGCAAAAAAAGCGGGCGCTGCAGTTTTTAGAGCAGGCGTATTTGATTTCACGCCGCCCGGATATTTTAACTTTTCTACAGCA